>NZ_JALAHD010000284.1 GCF_022712095.1 Chryseobacterium sp.
ATACATATTTTTTTGTTTAATTATTAATTAGTTATGCTTATTTATTTATAAATAATTACCCTTTTTTTTAGTGGCCATAGTTAATTATAATAAAATTATTTCAACTAATTCTAAAAGAGGTGAAGAAATGATATAGTCTACTGTTTTTGTAGACTATATAAAAATGTATATTTTAGTTGCTTAAAATATATAAAAAACAATTATGGCAGAAAAAAATCATTACACACAAACAGCATTAGGGGATGTTGCAGCACGTCAACTCGCTATTGCAACCAGAACAGTTCCTCAAATGGGAACAATTACACCAAGGTGGCTTACACAATTATTGAATTGGATACCTGTAGAATCAGGTGTTTATCGTCTGAATAAGGTGGAGAACGCTTCCCATATTGAGGTAGATTGTTCCACAAGAGATGAAAAGGTATTACCCAGAACTTTTGTAGATTACGTTGATGATCCGAGAGAATATAATTTGGCAGCAGTACAAACTATTGTAGATGTTCATACTAGAGTCTCAGACTTATATAGTAAACCATATAATCAGATATCTGAGCAGTTGCGTCTCGCAATAGAAACTATCAAAGAGAGACAGGAAAGTGAATTGATAAATAACAAAAACTATGGGCTTCTAAACAGTGTCGCTGAATCACAGATCATCAAAACACGTAAAGGAGGAGGACCTACTCCCGATGATTTGGACCATCTTATTACCAAAGTCTGGAAAGAGCCGGGATTTTTTTTACTGCATCCTCAGGCAATAGCAGCTTTTGGAAGAGAATGTACCAGAAGAGGAGTTCCGCCTCCGACCATTTCTTTATTTGGTTCTCAGTTTATTACTTGGAGAGGAATTCCGTTGATTCCGTCAGATAAATTACCTGTTGAAAATGGAAAAACTAAAATTATACTATTGAGAACTGGTGAAAATAAACAAGGAGTTGTAGGATTGTTTCAGCCGGGATTACAGGGAGAACAAACTCCTGGATTATCCGTGAGATTTATGGGTATTAATGACCGTGCTATTGCCTCTTATCTTGTTTCATTATATTGTTCTCTGGCGGTATTGGTTGACGATGCTATTGCAGTTTTGGAAGATGTAGATATAAATAATTATTATGAGTATAAATACTGATCAGCTACCGGATATCAATGAACTGCAGAACTTAGCCAATATTTTATTTAAGGCGCTCCCCAATGAAGTACCAAAAGAAATAACATTGAACCCTGAAAATCATCCAAGAGCGAAAAAAGCAACAGAAGATCTTTTAAATCATCTGAAAAGTATTGAATCTAAACAGGTTTGGGATAGGAATCATTACTTTACACAGCATGAAGAATTTAATAAAAAGGGATCTTCAGTAGATCCGGGAGTTTTTCCGTCAGCTATCGGTTCCTTAAATCTTAAAGAGGAAAATAATTGGGGATATGGTTCAAATTTACCTCAGAGTACCATTGGAGGAAGAATTTCGCCTTCAGCTATAGGAAATGGAGTGACACCATCTTATATAAACCAGGGAAAGCATTTTAATATCAATGATCCGGAAACTAGTTTTCCTGATAAAAATTTAGACTCATCCAAAACTAATAATGATAGAGAATATAATGATCTATCGGGTCTTTTTGCATATGATTCGTTCTTTGCAGAACTTCCGGAAATCTTTGGTTTAAATAGATTTAATAATGAGGAAAAGTCTTATTTTAACGATCCTTTAAGTAAAATTAAAGATACGACTCCTTCATTCTATTTTTTGGAATACAGCAGAAGTTATAATTCAGGATTATCTGATACATCAGCTTCACAATTGAATACGCTTTCAGGACTTCATAGTTTTAATGCTGATGTTATAAAAAGAGACTTTCCTATTCTTGGAGAAAACGTGAACGGAAAACCTCTCGTTTGGTTAGACAATGCTGCCACGACCCAAAAGCCCCGACAGGTAATTGAAAGAATTACCCGTTTTTATGAATTTGAAAATTCTAATATTCACAGAGCTGCACATGAGCTGGCAGCACGGGCAACAGACGCTTATGAAGCGGCCAGAGAAAAAGTAAGAAAATTTATCGGAGCCCGTTCTGTAAATGAAGTAATTTTTGTGCGGGGTGCTACTGAAGCTATTAATTTGGTAGCCCAGAGCTGGGGAGATCAATACTTAAAAGCAGGAGACGAAATCATTGTAAGTCATCTTGAACACCATGCGAATATCGTTCCTTGGAAAAGATTGGCAGACAAGAAAGGACTAATACTAAAAGTAATTCCTGTAGATGATAACGGCCAGATTATTCTTGATGAATATGACAAGCTTCTTTCTTCTAAAACGAAATTGGTTGCTTTTACACAAGTTTCCAATGCATTGGGAACAGTTACTCCTGTTCAGCAAATGATTACGATGGCTCATTCTGCAGGAGCTAAAGTGTTGGTCGATGGAGCACAATCAGTATCCCATATGGCGGTTAATGTACAGGCTCTGGATGCAGACTGGTTCGTTTTTTCAGGACATAAAGTATTTGGACCTACAGGTATTGGAGTTTTGTATGGTAAAGAAGAGATTCTTAATAGTTCAGAGCCATGGCAGGGAGGAGGAAATATGATAGAAGATGTGACTTTTGAAAAAATTAAATATCATAAATCTCCTAATCGTTTCGAAGCAGGAACCGGAAATATTGCGGATGCCGTAGGTTTAGGAGCAGCAATAGATTATGTGTCCAAAATAGGAATGAATGTTATCGGTCAATATGAACATCAACTGTTGGAATATGCCACTTATTATATGAAGCAGATTCCCGGAATACGCCTTATAGGGACTGCAGCTGATAAAGCCAGTGTTTTATCATTTACTATAAAAGGATTTTCCAATGATGAAATTGGAAAGGTCTTAAACAGGGAAGGGATAGCTGTAAGAACAGGTCATCACTGTGCCCAGCCGATTCTTCGCAGAATGGGAGTGGAAACTACTGTTCGCCCTTCATTAGCTTTTTATAATACTTGTGAAGATGTAGACAGATTAATTTCTGTTTTGAGAAAATTAACAAAATAATAGAATAGCTGTTTCAGTATATCTGGAGCAGCTTTTATTTTTTTAATATCATATAATTCTTATCATATTAGATGAGAAAAATCTTCTTTTATCTTACCCTTTTACAACTAAAATTTTGAAAATAATATTGTAAATTGCCGCATCATGTAAGTGAGTAATTTATGAGTGCAAAATTTCAGCGATATGCGGTACTGGGACTTTTATCTGGGATGATTTTTTCTTTGATCGCCTGCGGAAAAGTTTCTCCTGAAGGAAATATAGAAAATAAGGAAATTGAAGTTTCGGAATTTGTTAATCTGGACTTGGAAGGGACTTTCAGAGTATTCTATGCAAGAGGTCCCAAAAATCTGGTGGAAATAGAAACCTATCCTAATATAGCCGGAAATCTGAATGTTAATGTAAAAGACAAAACACTTTCCATTAAAGAAAAAAGAAAAACTAAAGGAGTAGATTTTTATAATGTGACCATCTATTCTAAATATAACCTTGAAAAAGTATCTATTTCCGATTCTGTGGAAATGAATATTTCAAGCGAAATAAAAACAGATAATTTTAGATTGAACTTAAAAAATAACGCTAAATTTATCGGATCGATTAATACGAGAAGAGCGGAAATCGAAATGCTTAATACCAGCAGAGCCAACTTTTTAGGAGAAACTAAAAATGCAGTGATCAAAATAGCGGATACAGCAAGCTTAATTGCTCCTTATTGGAAAATCACCAATCTTAATCTGGATTCTAAAAACGGAAACTATGCAGAAGTAAATGTGAAAGATTCTTTAAAAGGAGATGTTAAAAACACAGCTAAACTAGTGTATTATAATGATCCAATCCGTGCATTTAAAATAGAGAAAACCACGAAGGTTGAGAATAAGAGGCTCGATTAAATTTCTTCATTTCAATAAAATTTAGGAAAATAATAAATCAATTAAAACTATAAGAAACAAAATATAAGTATGACAACATTAGAAAAAGCAAAACTTTGGTTAAGCGATATATTTGATAAGGAAACTAGAGATGCTGTTCAACTACTTATTGACAGTAATTCTCCTGATTTGGAAGATTCTTTCTACAGAGAACTGGAATTCGGAACAGGAGGAATGCGAGGAATTATGGGGGTAGGAACGAACCGTTTAAATAAATATACATTAGGACAGGCTACTCAGGGATTAGCGAATTATCTCCACGAGCAGTTTCCGGGTCAGGAAATCAAAGTAGCGATTGCTTATGATGTACGTAATAATTCCAGAGAATTTGGAAAAATGGTGGCGGATGTTTTAACGGCTAATGGAATTAAAGTATTGTTGTTTAAAAATCACAGACCGACTCCTGAATTGTCATTTACGGTAAGAGATAAAAAATGTAATGCGGGGATTGTATTGACCGCTTCCCATAATCCACCGGAATACAACGGATATAAAGTTTACTGGAATGACGGGGCTCAGATTGTTCCTCCTCACGATGAAGCTATTATAAATGAAGTATATTCCGTGGCATTTGACACAATTAAATTTGACGGAAATGATGATCTGATAGAATGGGTGGGAGAAGAGCAGGATGATGTGTATATCGATGCCTGTATTGCTAACTCTACTTATCAGGATGTTGGAAAAGGAAATTTAAATATTGTTTTCACTTCTATCCACGGAACAACCTATACCACTGTTCCCAAAGCTTTGGAAAAAGCGGGTTTCAAAAAAGTGGACCTGGTAAAGGAACAGATGATTCCAAGCGGAAACTTTCCGACCGTGGATTCTCCAAACCCGGAAGAGCCTGCAGCCTTATCTATGGCAATGGATCTTGCTAAAATTACCAATGCGGATATTGTTATAGGAACCGATCCGGATGGAGACAGATTAGGAATTGCAGTAAGAAACCTTGATGGTGAAATCCAACTGTTAAACGGAAACCAGACCAATACGATCCTTACTTATTATATCCTGAATGAATGGAAAAAACAGGGAAGAATCACAGGTAAAGAGTTTATTGGCTCTACCATTGTGACATCGGATATTTTCTTTGATATTGCTCAGAAATTTGGTGTAGACTGCAAAGTTGGATTGACAGGATTCAAATGGATCGGAAAAATGATCCGTGATTTTGAAGGAAAAGAAAAATTTATTTGTGGTGGTGAGGAAAGTTTCGGATTTATGACCGGAGATTTTGTAAGAGACAAGGATTCTTGTGGAAGTATACTTCTTGCCTGTGAGATTGCAGCATGGTGTAAAGCAAACGGTAAAACCATGTATCAGTATATGATCGAAATTTATCAGGAAACAGGAATGTATTACGAAGGATTGGTCAATCTGGTAAGAAAAGGTAGAGACGGGGCTGAAGAGATTCAGAATATGATGAAAAACTTCAGAGAAAATCCACCGAGGCGCATTGCCGGATCATTAGTGGAAGAAGTTAAAGATTTCAAAGAGCAGACAAACTTTGTAGTTTCAGAGAACAAAAAGAAAGTAATGGACGATATTCCAAAATCCAATGTATTGATTTATTATACACAGGACGGGACTAAAGTTTGTGTGAGACCTTCCGGAACTGAACCTAAAATTAAATTTTATATTTCTGTGAAAGACTCGATTACTTCTGAAGCAGATTTTGTAGAAAAACTGCAAATATTGGAAGCAAAAATAGAAGATGTAAAAAAAGATCTTCAACTGAATTAAA
>NZ_JALAHD010000285.1 GCF_022712095.1 Chryseobacterium sp.
AGCTAACTGGCATTTCTGGTTAGGTACTTTAGGAATCATTTTCTATGCAGTTCCAATGTACATCTCAGGATTTACGCAAGGGTTAATGTGGAAACAGTTCAACCCGGACGGTACTCTATTATGGAAAAACTGGCTGGATACGGTAACTGCTGTTATTCCTTACTATAAAATGAGATTCTTAGGAGGATTATTCTATCTTGCCGGTGCTATCCTAATGGTAGTAAATGTAATCGCAACAGTAAGAAAGGGATCATTCCAGAAAGAAGTTCCTGCTGAAGCTCCTGCATTAGCTAATATAGGAAGCCAACGTAAAGAAGGAGAAGGTGTTCACCTTTGGATTGAAAGAATGCCAACTGTATTATCTGTACTAGCATTCGTAGCTATTGCAATAGGAGGACTTGTAGAAATTGTACCTACATTAACCATAAAAAGTAATCTTCCTCAGATCACAGCGGTGAAACCTTATTCACCACTTGAATTAGAAGGTAGAGACTTATATATCCGTGAAGGTTGTAACTCATGTCACTCTCAGATGGTAAGACCATTCAGAGATGAAGTTAGCAGATTCGACGGTAAAAACGGACAATATTCCAAAGCTGGAGAATTCGTATATGACAGACCATTCTTATGGGGTTCTAAAAGAACTGGTCCTGATTTACACAGACAAGGAGGAAGAAACCCGGATTCATGGCACTTTAAACATATGTATAACCCAAGAATTACTTCTGCAGGTTCTATCATGCCCCGTTTCCCATGGTTAATTACCAACAAATTGGATCGTACACAAATGGTAGATAAGATCAAGCTTATGAAGAATTCATTTGATATTCCTTATACTAAAGCTAATATAGATTCTGCTGATGCATGGGCCAATAACCAGTCCCAGGCAATTGTAAAAAGAATTTATTCTGAAGCTCCAGATGTAAAAGATCAGATGGATAAAGAAAAAGCGGCAAAAGGAACGGCCTTCATACCTCTTGAGCAAAGAGAGATCGTAGCGATGATTGCCTATTTACAAAGATTAGGAACTGATATCAAAACAACTGATATTAAAACAGCAAGCGTAGAATAATCTTAAAAACATTAGAAAGATGAAACCAAGAACACCCATTTCAGTATATATAATCCTAACTGTTGGATTAACTTTCATGGCATTCGAAATGTTTGGAGAAGACAGTAAATATCTTACTTCACCATATTTTTGGGTATTGCTGATCATTTCAACCATTCTACTCTTAATAATGAACTCCGTTGGAGATCTTGTAGAAAATCAGAAATTCAGTAAACTTACCGAAGAAGAGAAAAAACTTTATATAGAAGAGAAAAGCATACCTTATCTACAGAAGTTATGGAATTCTGCATTCAAAAAACAATCTCAGTCTGAGGAAAAAGACATCCTTATCGACCACGGATTTGACGGAATTACAGAATTAGATAACTCTTTACCAAAATGGTGGCTAGGTCTTTTCTGGTTCGGATTTATATTCTGTGCAGTATATATGGTAGCATTCGCATTAACCGATTATGCCCACCCTGAAGCTGAATATGATAAAGAAACCAAGACAATGCTTGCAGCTATCACTGAGTATGAGAAAAACGCACCTGTTATCACGTTAGAAACAGCAAAATATAGTGCGGATGATATCGCAGAAGGAGAACAGTTATTTAAAACAAACTGTGTGACATGCCACTCAGAAGCTGGCAAAGGAGGTATCGGTCCAAACCTTACAGATGGATACTGGATCAACGTAAAGGAAAAAAGTCTTTTCAAAAATGTATTCTGGATGTTGGAAAATGGTTCTCCTAATAATCCTACCATGAGACCATTTATTAAAGATGGAACCATTACAGGAAGAGACGCAGAGAAACTGGCTGCCTATGTTTATCACATCAATCAGGAAACCGCTCCTATAACTCCTGCACAGGGAGGAGCAGCTCCTCAGGGTGAAGAAACAAAATGGGAAGCCGCTAACGAATAAAGATTGACACTATTTCTTAAGTATTGCCCCCTTTTTTAAAGCTAACATAACATTTTGAATTTGATTTTCGCTGTAAAATTTTTTGATAGATGAAACACAAGGGGGCTTTTATTTTTTTTAATAATTAAAATCCAGCTTTGGCTACCTGCTTATTTATATAAAACAAAGATCATTCTCCATTGGTAATTCACTAGATTTTCTTGACACTAAACTTGTATAAATTCGCAGCAACTATTCCACTTCACTTCAACTAAACTAAATTTGATATGTAGCCAAAGTAGGATTTTCTTTTACCCTTTAAACCCTTCCATTATTTTCGGTGAGAAGGGTTTTCTTTTTGATAAAAGCTAATTATTATAAACAATTAGTTTAAAATAAAATAATTTTCATTGAAAAAGGTTTTATTATCTTTGTCTTAATAGTATCCTTATTTGAAATTGAAAATAAACAAGAAAAAAATATTTAAATGGGTGTCGATAACTATTATTTCAATAATAGTATTACTCACCCTTCTTATCCTTAGCTTAAGACTCCCGTCCGTTCAGAACTTCCTGAAAGACAAACTCATCGTATATCTTGAAAAGAAGATCAAGACCGATGTAAGCCTCGAAAGAGTATATATTGCATTTCCGAACAGTCTGGTTATGGAAAACCTCTATCTTAAAGGCCAGGATGTAGATACACTGCTTGCCGTTAAGAAATTCGATGTAGGATTGAATATGCTCAAGCTTATCAACTCCACTGCCGATATTACTTCGATAGATCTTGAAGGTGTACGGGCCAATGTAGTAAGGAAACCAGATGGAAAATTCAATTTTGATTATATTCTGGACGCATTTGCTACCAAAGATGAAGAAGAAAGCTCTTCCAAACCGTTCATAATTTCCCTTGACAAAATAAAACTCAAAGATATTGGGGTAACCTTCAATGATCAGCAGTCAAAAAATGATATCAAACTTTACTTTGCATCCCTTGATACCAGAGTAAAGACTTTTGATATGGAGAAAAACTCCTATGCTGTCAATGATATTAATCTGGACGGACTGAAATTGAAACTAAAACAGGATCTGGTAGAAGAAGTTTCTAAAAATGTGGGAGAAAAAGTGGATTCTCTTAATCAGCAAAAACCTATGCAGCTTGGCTTAAGAGGAATCAAACTTACTAATTTTGACATTGATTACGGAGATGATAATACTAAAACTTTTGCAAAAGTTACTTTTAAAGAACTGAGTACAAAGATCAATAAACTGGATCTTGAAAATAATACTTACAATATCGGAAATGTACTTCTTACAGGAGCAGACATCCATGCTAATTTATACATGCCTTCTGAAAATGCAAATCCAAAAACAACACAGCAACAGCCGGAAGTCTCCAGCGTTTCAGAAAAAAAGAAACCAATGTCCGTAATTTTAGGGAAACTGATTCTTAATGATGTAAAATTAGCGTACAACAATACAGCTGTTTCTCCCACCAAACAGGGAATGGATTTTAACCATCTTAATTTCTCCAAAATGAATCTGGAACTGAGAAGTTTTAAAATGGAGAATAACGGATATGCAGGAACTGTCAGCTCAGCGGAAATACAGGAAGCCCGTGGCCTGAATATTCAAAAATTCACCACTGATTTTGTCTATGAAGAGCAGCAGGCTTATCTTAAAAACCTTTATCTGCAGACACCAAAAACAGTATTGAGAGATGAAGTAATTGTCAACTATAATTCTATAGAACAACTCACTGAGAATCCTGGAGCTGTCAAAATATCTGCTAATATCCGTAACTCAAAAATAGGGTTCTCAGACATCCTGAATTTAGTGCCGGCTTTAAAAGATACTGCTCCTTTCAATACTTATTCGAATGCCGTATTAAATGTAGATGCAGTTGCAAAAGGCAGTGTTAATGATCTGCTTATCCAAAGCTTTAAACTTTCAGGACTGGATCAGCTAAAAGTATCTGCTTCAGGAAGAATTAAAAATGCTATGGACCCGGATCATATTTATTATGATCTGAAAATCGGAGAACTCTCCTCCTCTTCCAAAACCATTTATAATCTAGTTCCTAAAAATACCATTCCTTCCAATATTACTCTTCCTTCATTTCTAAGTATTCAGGGAACAGCTAAAGGAACAACGGAAGTGGTCAACACCAACCTCAAACTTACCTCTACTTTAGGAAATGCTTCTATTGTAGCAAATGTGGATATGCGAAGAAAAAATCATGAACTATATGATGTAAAAGCCAATTTACAGAATGTACAGGTAGGAAAACTAATCCAGAATAAGGATGTCGGATCCATTACCGCACAAATATCCGCGAAAGGAGAAAGCTTTGACTTTAAAAATGCCAGAGCTGATTTAAAAGGATACGTCAATTCAGTAACTTATAATAGTTACCGTTATCAGGACATGGATCTGGCGGGCAATATTAACCGTGGTGCTTATCATATTGTTTTAAATTCTAAAGACCCTAATGCCAATCTGAACTTAACGGCATCCGGAGTGTATGACGAAAAGAATCCAACAGTAAAACTGATTGGGAGCATTAATAAATTAGATCTGAATAAATTAGGATTTTACAGTGATCCTATGATCATTGCCGGAAATATTGACGGAGATTTCACCAACTTAGATCCTGATTATCTTAATGGTTATCTTAATCTTCAGAACTTTGCCATTTCAGATACCAAGGAAGTATTTCCTCTCCAGGAACTTAGTCTGAAAGCTGTTTCCACAGAAGAATTAAATCAAATTACCTTCAATTCTCAAATCGCAGATGTAGAATTATCAGGAAAATATAAACTTACCCAGATTTTTGGAGCTTTACAGCAAACTATCAATCAATATTATCAGTTCCAGAAACCTGATCCTAAGCAAAAAATCGATCCTAACCAACATTTTAGTTTCAATGCTAAAGTAAAGAATGATGACCTGATCCGAAAATTTGTTCCTGATCTGAAAAGCTTTGAAACCCTCAATATAAAAGGAAATTATGATGCTGACTCACAAAAAATAGAAGTAGACGGACAGATTCCACAGGTATTATATGGAACTAATACCATTGAAAATGCTTCCCTGAAAATCACAAATGAGAACCAGAAGTTACAATACAATTTAGACGTAGCAGCCCTGAAAAGTGAAAGCTTCGCTTTGAATAAAATAAACATTAATGGTGATGTAGCTGATAATACTATTAACTACAGTATTACTACCAAAGATGACAAAGACGTCACTCAATTCTTAATTGCAGGAAATGCAAAATCACTGAATGATATTACTGAAGTTTCTTTAAATCCTGATGGATTGAAATTAAATTACAGTGACTGGACGGTAGCTGAAAATAATAAAATACAAATCAGCAGTAAGGGAGTCCTTGCCGATAATTTCCGTTTGTCCAGTTCCGGAAGCGAAATTTTGTTACAATCTGAAACGAATGTTCCTAACAGTCCGCTGAATGTTTCATTAAAGGATTTTAAGATTGAGACCATCACGGAAATGATTAAAAAGGATACTCTCCTTGCCCGCGGAACTATTAATGGAACAGCTCAGATAAAGGATCTTGCCAATAATATGACATTTACATCGGATCTTAATGTATCTGATCTTTTCGTATTCGGAAGTCCTGTCGGAAATCTTGCGGTAAAAATAAATAATACTACAGCTAATCTTCTGAATGCTAATATTGCTCTTAGCGGAAATGATAATGACGTTACAGTAATTGGAGATTACAATACTTCTTCGAGCAGTTTTGACCTTAATATGGCAATCAATAAATTACAAATGAAGACTGCCCAGGGATTCTCCATGAATGCCATCAACAATACGGAAGGCTATCTGTCCGGCAACCTTAAGATAACAGGAACAGCAGATCAGCCGAGTATTTTAGGAAAAGTGAAATTCAATAATGTAGGATTACAGATCGCTCAGACAGGAAGTGATTTCAGAAATATTAATGATGAAATAGACTTTACAAGCAGAGGCATTGAATTCAACCGGTTTAAGATCAATGATAAGGACGGAAACTCGCTGGTTATCAACGGGCAGGTCCTTACACAAACATACAGGGATTATGCATTTAATCTGGATGTAAATGCCAAAGATTTTAAAGTGGTTAATTCGGAGAAATCCAATGATGCCATGATGTACGGAATTCTTTCCATTGATGCAGGTTTACATATCCGCGGAAACCTTGATCTGCCAAAAGTAGACGGAAGACTTGCCGTAGCTGACAATACAGATTTCACATTTGTTCTTCCCCAGTCCTCTCCATCTCTTCAGGAAAGAGATGGTATTGTAGAATTTATAGATCAGGACCAGATAGCCTTAAATAAAACTATTAAAGCTGACTCCATCAACACCAAAAGTAAAATTCAGGGAATGGACGTAAGCGTCAATATTGAAGTAAGCAAAGAAGCTAAAATGTCTATTGTGATTGACAAAGCCAACGGAGACTTTGTAAAACTCCAGGGCGAGGCAGAATTAACAGGAGGAATGGATGCTTCAGGAAAAATGACATTAGTAGGTGTATATGAAGTAGAAAAAGGAAGCTATGAACTATCCGTAAGTGTACTGAAAAGAAAATTTGATATCCAGAAAGGAAGTACTATTACATGGACCGGAGAGCCTACTTCAGCCATTATGGATATTACCGCCATATACAAAACTGAAACAGCTCCTATTGATTTGGTGGAACAACAGCTGGATCCATCTACAACGAATCTTTATAAACAAAAAATACCGTTCAGTACTTTACTAAAAATGAAAGGTGAACTATTGAAACCGGAAATTAGTTTTGATATTACCACAGATGAAAAAAACAGCGCTGTCTCATCTGACGTAACCTCTACTGTTAATCAGAAACTTATTCAGTTAAGGACTCAGGAATCTGAATTAAATAAACAGGTCTTCGCCTTATTATTATTAAATCGTTTCATTGGGGAAAATCCTTTCCAGAGTGAAGCCGGTGTTTCTGCTGAATCCATGGCAAGAGCAAGTGTTAGTAAACTCCTTTCACAACAGCTCAATAATCTGGCTTCAGGATTGATTAAAGGGGTTGATTTGAATTTCGGGCTTGAATCTTCCGAAGATTATTCAATGGGACAAAAAAATACAAGAACCGATTTAAATGTTGATATCAGCAAAAAACTTCTTAATGATCGTCTGAAAGTGACAGTAGGAAGTAATTTCGGATTGGAAGGAGATGCAAGGCAAAATGAAAATACTACTAATATTGCAGGAAATGTTACGGTAGACTACAGTCTTTCCAAAGATGGAAGATATATGCTGAGAGCTTATCGTAAGGATGAATATCAGGTGGCACTTCAAGGACAGATTGTTGAAACAGGAGTCGGATTTATCATTACTCTGGATTATGATGAATTCCGTGATATTTTTAAAAAATCCAAAAAAGATAAAGCCAGAAAAAAGGAGAATAAAAACAATCAAGTGGTAGAATTTAAATAATGGGAAATCAATTCAATATATATATTAAATATTTGTTAGCTTCAGTACTCGCAGCAGTTACGATTTCGTGCAGTAACACAAGATTTCTGAAGCAGGGACAGATGCTCTACGTAGGTGGAGAAGTAAAAATTGAAAGTGACAGTATTTCTAAAAGCGAGAAAAAAGAACTCGAAGCTACCTTAAAAGAAAATCTGGTACCCAAGCCTAATTCTACTTTCTTAGGTTTAAGACCAAAACTTTATTTTTATAATACAACTAAAGAACCGGAAAAAGAAAAAGGATTCCGCTATTGGAAGAAATATAAATTAGGAGAAAAACCTGTATTATTAAGTGATGTTGATCGTGAATTCAACAGAGATATTATTGTCAATTATTCTGAAAACAAAGGTTATTTCAATGCCAAGGCAACCTATGATACGGTTTCTAAAAATAAGAAAGTAAGAGTTATCTATACTTTAAAACCCGGAGCAAAATATCTCATCAGTAATGTTAAATTTCAAAAAGACTCCACTAACATTAATTCCGAAATCCAGCGTGTAGCTGATAAAACTCTTTTAAAAGCAGGAGAGCCATTCGATTTGGATGTAATTAAATCCGAAAGAGAACGTATTGATAGCGGCTTAAAAGAAAGAGGATTTTATTATTTCCATGCAGATAATATCATTGTACAGGCAGACAGTACGATCAGTAAAAATCATAAGGTAGAGCTCAATGTAAAATTAAAAGATGATACACCTGATCTTGCCACTCAGCAATTCAGCATTGATAAAGTAATAGTGTTCCCCACCTACAACCTTCAGGATGTAAAACAAGGAAAATATAACGTTCCTATGAACCCGGACTCTTTATCACAATATGCCTATAACAACATTTATGTTATCGATCCACAGCATAAATTCAAACCAAAAATTTTTGACAGAGCATTATATTTCAAACAGGGAGATCTATATAACCGTACCAATCATAATCTTTCTCTAAACCGTCTGATCAATTTGGGGGTTTTCAAATTTGTAAAAAATGAATTTGTAGTTTCGGATTCTTTACAAAACAAATTTGACACTTACTATTTACTGACCCCGAGAGAAATGCAGTCCCTTCGTCTGGAAGCGTTGGGAAGAACGAATTCCGCCAGCTATGCAGGTAGTGAATTAAATTTAAACTGGACCCACCGTAATTTTTTCCATGGTGCAGAACAATTCAAAGCAGCTATCTATGGTGCTTTTGATGTACAGATGGGCGGCTCGTCTGATGCTAAAAATATGTACCGTGCAGGTGCCAATGTTCAACTTTCCATTCCAAGAATCGTTGCTCCTTTCCGTTTTCATTCTTCCAGTGCTTTTGTACCCAGAACCAATATAACTTTAGGATACGAATTTCAAAACCGTACGCAATATTATACACTTAACAACTTTACGGCTTCTTTCGGGTATGTCTGGAAGGAAAATGCAAAAAAAGAACATGATCTGAAAGTATTAGACGTTACCCTAGTTTCACCCGCACATGTAACCGAGTTATATGAGCAAGAAAGTTCTACCAGTCCTTCTCTACAAAGAGCCGTTCAAAAACAGCTTATTTTTGGTCCTACTTATTCTTATACTTATACGAATACGATGCTGCCAAAGACCAATACTATTTATTATAAAGGTACACTTGACCTGGCAGGAACAATTACCGGCTTGGCAACAGGTGCGGATGCAAAAAAAGATAAGCAGAAAAATATATTCGGAGTTCCGTTCAGCCAATATGCGAAAATCGAAAATGATTTCAGATTCTATCATAAGTTTTCAGAAAAAAGTAATTTTGCCTCAAGAATTATTGCAGGAGTTGCCTACCCATATGGAAATTCAACCGAAATTCCTTTTTCCCGCCAGTTTTTCGTAGGGGGAAGTAACAGCATCAGGGCATTCAGAGCAAGAAGTCTGGGGCCCGGAAGCTTTGACCCTAGAAGTCTGAATCCCAATTTTGCTTTTGATCAGTCCGGAGATATTAAACTGGAAATGAATGCGGAATACCGTGCTAATCTTTATAAATTTTTAAATGTTGCCGTTTTTGCAGATGCAGGAAATGTATGGTTAATCAACGAGGATAGCGACAGGCCGGGTGGTAAATTTTCCAAAGATTTTTTAAATGAAATTGCAGTGGGTGCCGGATTTGGTCTAAGACTTGATTTCTCTATTCTGGTTTTAAGGTTAGATTTAGCAATGCCTCTTCGTATTCCTTATTATGATAAGGGAGATCGATGGACATTTGACCGAATTAATTTTGGAGACAGAAGCTGGAGAAAAGATAATCTGATCTTAAATATCGCCATTGGATATCCATTCTAAAATTATAATACATGGTAACAAGAACTAAATTTTTCTGGGAAGTTTTAAAGGAAACCTTTGCGGAATGGAATAGTTCTTCTGCATCAAAGGATTCAGCAAGTTTAGCCTATTATGCTATTTTTTCTATTCCCGGATTATTAATTATCATTATTTGGATTGCGGGTAATTTCTTTGGAGAAGAAGCAATTAGAGGAGAAATCAGCCATCAGATCAGTGGGCTTATGGGTAATGATGCAGCTAAAAGTATTGAAAATATAATCGCAGGTGCATTGATTGATAAGCAAAATATCATTATGAAAATTGTAGGAGTCGGTTCATTGGTTTTTGGATCCACTACTTTATTCTTCCAATTACAACATTCATTAAATACACTTTGGGACATAGAGTCTGCACCCAAAAAAGCATTAGTTAAATTTCTTGTCGACAGAGCCAATTCTTTAGGTATGATTCTTATTCTAGGTTTCCTACTGATGATTACAATGGTTTTATCATCCCTCATCAGTGTTTTCAACAGATTAATCACTCAATATTTTGGACTGGAGACTTATATGTTAGTAGAATTGGTAAATTTTGGAATTGGGTTTGGATTGGTTATGTTGCTTTTTGCATTCATGTTTAAATTTCTTCCTGATGTGGAAATAAGCTGGAAACCTATTTGGAAAGGAGCTTTCCTTACAACTCTTTTATTTACGCTCGGAAAATTTTTACTGAGCCTTTATTTCGGAACGGCAAAACCTACTTCTGCTTTTGGAACAGCAGGAACAGTGATCCTGATTATGATGTGGATTAATTATTCCTGTATGCTAATATTTTTCGGAGCTGAATTCACAAAGGTTTACACTTATAAAAAAGGATATAAGATTGTCCCTTCCAAACATGCTAAATGGAGTAAAGCTAAATTATATGCAGATAGCCATAAGGATGAAAATTCTCAACGATAATAATAAAAAAGCCTCTTTTTAAGAGGCTTTTTTTATTACATTCTATTTACAGTTCCTATTCCTAACAATTCTAAAGATTTTTTAATCGTCTTAGCTGTTAAATCCGATAGGTTTAAACGAAACTGTTTTATATTTTCATTTTCCTGATTTAAAATCGGATTATTCTGATAAAAAGAATTATATGATTTCACTAAATCATACACATAATTGGCAAGCAATGCAGGGCTTAATGTTTCTGCCGCTTTTTCCACTATCGCTTTATAATTGGTAAGCTGAATGATAAGTTCTTTTTCAAATTCATTCAATTCTACATCTGCAGTTTCTTTTTGAGTATAATTAGCTTTGGTTAATAAAGAATGAATACGTGCATAGGTATACTGAATAAACGGACCTGTATTTCCATTAAAATCTATGCTTTCAGCAGGATTAAATAACATTTTCTTTTTAGGATCCACTTTAAGCATGAAATATTTTAAAGCACCCAAGCCTACTGTTTCATAAGACGCTTCCCGATCTTCTTCTGACAGGTTTTCCAATTTTCCTAATTCCTGAGCTTTTGCTTTAGCCGTTTCATACATTTCCTGCATCAAATCATCAGCGTCAACCACAGTACCTTCTCGGGATTTCATTTTTCCTTCCGGTAACTCTACCATTCCATAAGATAAGTGGTAAAGCTGATCTGCCCATGAATATCCCAGTTTTTTCAATATTTTAAATAAAACCTGAAAATGATAATCCTGTTCATTCCCAACGGTATAGATCAGTTTTTTAATATCATTCTGCTTGAAACGTTCTACTGCTGTTCCTAAGTCCTGAGTCATATAAACCGAGGTACCATCAGAACGTAATAAGAGCTTTTGATCCAACCCCTCATCTGTAAGATCACACCAGACGGAACCATCTTCTTTCTGATAAAGCACCCCTTTCTCCAATCCCTCATGAATAAGATCTTTTCCCAAAATGTAGGTATTACTTTCATACTGTATCTGATCAAAGTCGACTCCTAATCTTTTATAGGTTTCGTTAAATCCTTTATACACCCAGGAATTCATTTCTTTCCAAAGCTCACGGACTTTTTCATCTCCCTTTTCCCAATCCAGCAACATTTTTTGTGCTTCCTGAATAATAGGTGCATCTTTTTTAGCCTGAGCTTCTTCTACTCCTTGCCCTACCAACTCCGCAATTTCTTTTTTATAATTTTTGTCAAATTCCACATAATAGTTTCCAACAAACTTATCTCCTTTCGTATTGGTAGTTTCGGGCGTTTCTCCATGTCCGAATTTTTCCCACGCCAACATAGATTTACAGATATGGATTCCTCTGTCATTAATAATCTGTGTCTTTATAACCTCATAACCTGCTTCTTTAAGAATCTGAGCTACAGAAAAACCTAACAGATTATTTCTAATATGCCCTAAATGCAATGGTTTATTAGTATTTGGAGAGGAATATTCTACCATTACAGTAGCATTTTTCTTTTCAATCGTCGAAAAATTATCCGCTATCGATTTGAAATTATCAATAAAGAACTGATTCTTGATTTTAATATTAAGAAAGCCTTTGATCACATTAAAACTTTCCAAAAGTTCAGTATCTGCTGTCAAAGCTTCTCCCAATTCTACACCTATACTTTCAGGATTTTTCTTTAACTGTTTTACCAAAGGAAATGTAACAATAGTAAAGTCACCTTCATATTCAGTCTTATTTTCCTGTATTTCCAGTTTTATATCTTTTAGCTGATATATGTTTAAAATAACTTCCGAAAGCTTTTCTTCTATTATATCTTTTATATTCATGTGTCTATATTCGTTTTTTAGAAGGTTTATTTATAATAACCTGTTAAAATTCTGAAGTACAAATATACGGAAATAACAAAACCGCCCGAAGGCGGTTTCCATCTTAAATATATTTTGGTATTGTTAATTTACATCCCAGAATAATTTTGTAGTAGCCTGATCTCCACCGATTGCATTGGCGGCAGCATTTACATTGGCTCCGTTTAGTACGTATTCCTGATCTGAATAAGGCATTCTGTATGGTACAGAAGACAAATTGGATGTTGAAGGATTCACAAGAGTTGGTCTATCCAGACGTCTTGTAAAGTTCCAAGATGCAAAGCCTCTGTTAAACATAGCAATCCAAGCCTGCACACCGATTGAAGTTTTCCAATCTGATGCATTATAAGGATTCGCAGCCAGATAAGTCGCTGTATTAGCCGCACTTACTCCATTCTCATTCATAGAAGCGGTTACAGCTGCATTGTATAAGTTAGATGCAGTATCACCTACTGAATAACCTCTTGCAGCGGCTTCAGCTTGTAAGAAAAGAACTTCAGCATAGCTTAATAAATTAGAAGCAGTTTTCGAATCTCTGAAATAGCTACTTAATTGAGAATAATTTGTATATGGATTATTGAAATCTCCAAAAACACCACCTTTATAAATTCCGTTTACCTTTGTAAACCAAACTTCCATCCTTGGATCAGAAAGTCCCTGCATAGTATTAATAACTAATTCACTCGGAACGAAATCATTTCTATTTGAAGCTACCAAGTTATCAAATACAGGATTAGTAAAAGTGCCCCCGTCATAAGCAAATTTATAAGCTTCAGTATCTGAAGATATAACTCCACCATTTATAGCTGCTTCTGCTGTAGATTTAGAAAGAGCAGGATCTACATCTGCTAAATTCATAGCAAGACGTAATTTAATGGAGTTCGCAAATTTCACCCATTTTGTCATATCTCCCTGATATACCAAATCTCCACTAGAATAGCTATCAGCCGAAGCATCTACCGTTTGAACCACGTTATCTATTCTATTGATTAAGTCTAAATAGATTGTTTTAGCATCATCATATTTAGGCAAAAGAGTTTGATCTACACTTAGAGCTTCAGAGTAAGGGATATTCCCATAAGTATCTACTAAATTTTCCCATACAAATATCTGTTCAATTTCCAGTATTGCTAATTTATTAGCTTTAACATTAGCATCATTCGCTTCATTTGCTAGAAAAGTTTTAGCTTGTTGTAAGTTATTCAAAGAATACACATACATTCTATTAAAATGATTACGGGGCTGATTACGTGTTACTAAATCATACTGAGTTTCCTGACGATATTGAGTTTCCGCCCACTGCTGGGTAAAGAATCTATAATTATTGAAATTTACACTCGGATTATCCATATAATATGATGACTGATATAATGCAGTCGCCAATAAATTTTCGGAAGGAACTACCGAAGGGTGTTTAGGATCATCATTAAGTGAAGTTAAATCACTCTGACATGACACAAATCCTAAACTTACAGATATAGATAGTATACAGACTTTTATTGCTTTTTTCATTTTTTCAAGTAATTAATTTAGAATTTAAATGTTACATTAACACCAACATCTCTTGTTGTAGGTAAAGATCCAATTGACCATCCATAGGAATAAATTCCTCCACCAGTCATTGCTTCAGGATCTGCATAAGGTAAATTTTTATGGATGATCCATAAGTTTCTACCTACAATTGAAACTTTAAAATCATGAATCGTGGTTCCTGCAACTGAGAATGTTTTTGGGAAGGTGTATCCTATACTTGCCTCTCTTAATTTCACATAAGAACCATCATACACAAATTCCTTGGCAGGTTGAGTTTCGTAACCATAATTGCTTCCAGTAGCATATTGAGATAAAGCGATATTATTTGGAGTACCATCAGGCAATACACCAGGAAGGATTACATCCTGATCTCTATAACTTCCTATAGCTGTTTCTTTATATAAACCTGTATCCATACCATAGTACATATCCGTAGAGAATACATCTCCACCTTTACGTATATCAATTAAGAAACTTAAAGTAAATCCTTTATAGTTGAAACTATTTCTTATACCACCGATCCAATCCGGTGTTGTGTTGCCAATGATTTGATTAGACTTGGTTTGATAAATTCCTGTATCCGGATCAATCACTCTCTGTCCATTCAAGTAAACATAATCAGAACCAACAAGAGTTCCCCATGCTTCACCCACTCTTGCATTTAAAGAAACACCTCCCTGGAAACTATTTAATAAATAATTGTTAACTCCTGCAGCAAGTGATTTTACTTCGTTGGTATTTTTTGACCAGTTAACATCCATATTCCAAGTAAAGTCTTTAGACTTGATAGGGACAATTCCTAACGCTACTTCATATCCTGTGTTATCTATTCTACCTGCATTAATCATCTGACCAGTATATCCTGTTCCGGAAGATACTGCCAGGTTAAGGATTTGATTAATTGTCTTAGTCTTATAATATGCAAAATCAACTGTTAATCTATCTCTGAAAAAATGAGCTTCAGTACCTACTTCAAATTCTTTAGATCTTTGAGGTTTTAAGTTTTTCTCGGCATTAGTCAAAATAGTATTATAGATTGCAGTACTGCCACTAAAAATTCCTGCTGTAGAATAATAGTTTGCAAGCTGATAAGGATCAGCCGTTCCACCTACTTCAGCATAGTTTGCTCTTATTTTCCAGAAATTCATCCAATTTTTAGTATTCAAAATTTCAGAAAGTATCAAAGACCCTGTTAAGGACGGATAATTATAAACATTTTGTCCTGATGCTAAAGTAGAACTTTGATCCACCCTCCAGGTAGCATCTAAATAGAATTTTTTATAAAAGTCAAATGAAGCTGTCACATATCCGGAGTTCGTTTGAGTTGTCCATTCTGTCTCCTGAGGTGCTAAAACTGCTCCTTTTGAATTTGATAAAGCATAAACACCTGGTACATTTAAGCCTCCTTCTGTAGAAGCATACATTGAGCTATAAAAATTCCTTCTGATATTACCTCCTAAAACCCCGGAAACATTAATGTCATCTGTAATATCAAACTTATAATTAACCATTAAATCATAGTTGGTTTCAGTTCTTAAGACATTTCTTTTAGCATATCCTGAAGAAACATCTTTACCTGACGCACCAAAAGCCTGGGCAATAGACCCCATAGCTAATCTGTTTTCTACAGTTAAATCAGAACGGTCATAAGAGACTTTACCCATTACTGAAACATTTTTCAATAAATCATAAGTCAATTGTGCATATGTAAAATTTCTAAATCTTTTATCAGATGTATAGTTTTCATAAGCTTGGAAATAAGGATTATTCCAATAAGCAGCATCTCCGTTTGTAGCTGATTTTCTATTCCATGAAACATTTCCATAGTTATTAGCAGAGCTTGCATTCGCTGCATTCTGGAAATAGGATTGTTCTAAAGCTTTAACATCTACGTTGGTTTGCCACCATTGTCTAAATCCTGAAACGGTATTATCAGAATACCCTGTTACACTACGTCCTTTAGTATCCTGTAATGTTAAAGTAGAATAGAAAGACGAGTGTAATTTAGGATTGAAATCATAATTTACCTTTAAAGAGAAATTATTCTTATTAATATGGGAATTAGGCATTAGACCATCAGCCATCATATTATCATAAGTAAAACTAATATTCTGTCCCTTCTGTCCTTTTTCCAGAGTCACACTATTGGTATAAGTCGCAGGATTATTAAAGAATGTAATTGGTCCATTTTTTGCAGCTACCCAAGGTGTCGCTTTTCCATAATTAGGAGAAGTTGGATCAAATGAGTCCCATTGATACACTAATAAATTAGGATCAAATTTTGGTCCCCAAGAAGCATCATCCCCAAAATTAGCATAGTTGATACCATCTGCTGCTTGGGAAGAAAAATCTTGCTGATATCCTGCCCCGTATCTCGTCTGATATTCCGGGAATGTAGATTTGTCTATAAATCCAACCTGTACAGATGAAGATAAGGTAACTCCCCAGGAGCCATCATCTTTTCCTTTACCATTTTTAGTAGTAATTACAATTACTCCATTCAGCCCCCTTTCCCCATAAAGTGCCGAGGCGGCAGCACCCTTTAGAACGTTAATCGACTCTATATCTTCCTGATTAATATCTGATAATGCATTACCATAATCCACTAATCCAGCTGAAGTAGATCCGGCACCTGCCTGAGTCATCGTATTATTCACCGGAGATCCATCAATAACTATTAACGGGTTTCCACCACCTAACGACTTAACCCCCCGGATCAACAAATTCGCAGATCCTCCAAAGTTATTATTTGTAGTAACATTAAGTCCTGCTACTTTACCGGAAAGCTGAGATGCAATGTTTCCTGTATTTGTCGTTCCATCAGATAGAGCGCTTGCTTTTATTTCCTGAGAAGCATAACCCAATGATTTTTTCTCTCTTTTAATACCTAGCGCAGTTACTACTACACCTTCAATGTCTTGTGTCTTTACAGAATCTTTCTTCTTTTGTTGTGCATTCACAACTGCTATAGAAGAAGATAATACCAACACAAGTACTCCCGTTGTTAGTTTCTTCATATCAAATTTTAATTTTTATAGAGCCGCTACAAATTTGTAAAACTTTATTAAAAACACAAAGTAAAATCTTAAAAAACTGTCATTAATTCAATAATGAAC
>NZ_JALAHD010000286.1 GCF_022712095.1 Chryseobacterium sp.
CTCTGCAAATCGTCCTTTTAAATCATATTTAAAGGTATTTGTATGCATTTGGGAATCTATGCTATTACTTACAACCTTCTGGGTAATGTTTCCAAAGCCATCGTAATTATAAGTCTCCAGTACATAACCTGTATTATCTCTATTCCAGGTTTTTAAGGTTTTTAATAGATTGTTCTCATAAACATATTCCTCCTTAGATGATTTTGTATCGCCATAGGCATGAATTATATCTGTCCTGATCTTAGGTTTTCCGATACTGTAGTTACTTCCGGGAGTGGTGACAGTAGGATAATATTCCAACTCCGAGGTAGAGATAGCAACACCCTCATTAATTGTAGTGGTAGATTTTGTAGGAAGATATAAACTATTGTAACTATCTACTTTGTGTACTGTTTTAATATTCTTTAAAAAGTCTTTACTGGTTGTAGTGTCCGGATTGATAGAAGTGACAACTTTAGCTTTATTTGCATCTACAACAGACGGAGTCACTACTTGACCGTTTACAAGTTTATCGACTTTATAATCATATTGTTTGAATGATAGTAATTGTGTGTTACTTATTGAAATGTCTACAGGAAAAATCTTGTTTTCATCCGTCGTTCTGATACTCCATTCTTTATAAGGTAAACCCTCATTCAATGGTGTTATTTCTGAACCATTCCAAATTATAGTATTTTCAAAGCCAATAGAGTAGAAATTGGTACGAGCAACTTGTCTAAAGCCTATTATTCCCCGTCCATTCAAATGACCAATTAAGTCTCGATATCTAAACTCCTGTTTTTTTTCTCCCCGAATAAGCTTGGATACTACATGATAATTTAGGTTTTGAATAATATTTGCATAGGGGTATAAAATAGAAGATGTAGTATAAAAGGATTTATATACATTCCCCTCTTCCAAATTTGAATATTCAATCTCTGTTTTAATATTTCCCTGTTCAATAGATTTTATTCTGGATAAAACATCAACTTTCGATCCTAAATTCCAGGTAATAAGTTTAGTTTTATGTAATATAACAAATTCTGTATTAAGTTGAGAAAGTCGGAAAGAGCCAAACATAGGCTTATAATGCTCTCCGTACATTGAATAATTGATATCTTCTGAATCATTATCTCCCCAATCAGTTGATTCTTTGGGTGCAATACTATATACGTTTGTAAAAATTGGTTTTCCATTAGTATCAACTCCATCATTTCTCAAATAATTAAACCCATAACTCGAATCTGGATTATTAACGCACAGCACACAGTCTCTATACCATTTTTGTGATTCAAAAACTAGAAAATCACTTTTGCCATCTTTATTCAAATCTGGAGCCCAATAAGACCTTAGTGTTTCTCTATTTTTTCTAGGAGCCCCTTGATGTGATGGCTTATATAAGTATAGATTAGAATAATAATGCGTTATAAATTCTTTTCCTGAAGAAATATACATGTTCCAATCAGAAGAATCAACCCCTACAGGCACTAATATATCTGTTTTGCCATCTCCATTATAATCTCCAACTATAGCAGGAAGGGCTCCATCGTATCCACCATTTCCGGCTTGAATATCAGAATATTTTTTTTCAAATTTAAAGGTTTGTATATTAAAAGACAAGAATCTTAATGTTCCCGATATTTTGTCTAAAAGCTCAACCTTTCCATCTCCGTCCAAATCTATATTGATTGTATTTTTATAGTCAACATAAAAATTATTATCATCAATAGGTGAAAATATATTATTTTTAAAGTCAATATAGAAATTCATATCTATACCCGTTGTCTCAGTCCAGGTAGTTGGAAAACCATAATCCTGACAAGTCCATCTGTGTTCATTCTTAAACATTAAGATTAATTCAGACAGCCCATCTCCATTAAAATCTACTTCTTTTGCCTCAATAGTATTTATGCTAGATTCGAATTTACACCTCATTTCTTCTGGATTAGCATCTTCAAATAGTTGAGGGTAAGCACTTAGGTCAATTTCTTTTGTTGCAATATTGACTAAAGAATTATTTTCATATTTATAAAAGTATAATATACCTTTCTTCAAGTTTCTATTTATAACACCTGTTATTAAAACCTGATCATTAAATGGTGTATTTGAATCGGCATATGTACCCATACATAGTGCTTTACCTGTATAACTAACATTCACAAAATCTCCATTTCCATCCAGCCTACCAAGCATTAATGTATTTTCTTTAAGAAAATCGAGTTTACCATCACCGTTAAAATCTCCTGATATTACATTTTCTCCTCTAATATCATCAAATCTTGAATCCTGTCTAAAAAGATTACTGGCAGAAGAATCTGTTTCATTGGCAAAAGTTATAGGATTTGTGGCTTCATTGGCAGAATTATATTCAATAATTTTATTAACAAATTGATAATTTGTACCATGATTGATATATTCTATCACATATTTTTTAAATTGATTTCCACTGGATTTTACAATTATATTATTCAATAATTTATCTTGAAGTACAGATATTCCGCTTACATAAGAGGATTCTTTTAAACTTCTTGTTGTACCAGTATTATAATTAAATTCAATTTTATTAAAATGAGCTTTACCTAATGTTTCATTCCCTCCCCATTCTATACCTGAAAGTATAGAAACATTTGTAGAAGTAGCTTGTGAATAATTATAAGTTATATAATTTCCTTTTGTGTCTTTCCATTTTACAATATTATAATCTAAGGGAGTTCTTGCTGTACTATTTCCTGAGGTGGTAGCTCCATACCAAGCTTGTGAACCATCCTCAAAAGTGACTTCCCAATATTCAGGTCCCTGCCATGCTAGTCCTGTAATAACTCCAATAGATTTTATTTTAATATTGGAATATTTTTCCGTCACATATTCAGCTCCGTTTTTTCCATACTCTCCCGATTTTAAAATGAGTTTTTGACCATTAAAGCTATAGTAATCTGAATAATCTAACTGGATACTCTTGGGTTCCCCATCTTTTTCTATATTTTTTCCTACTCTTGAAATAGAGGTAAGGCCTGATAAATTCCATCCGTATCCTGCAATGCCATTTCCTGAACCACTCATGTAAACAAGATTAATTTGAGGTGCAACGCTTTTCACTCCAGGAGGGAGGGCAATAGGTAGTGTGAACTGCAACTGCCCCGCTCCATTTACTTCAATATTCCCCTTGGTATCATGAAAACTTTGTCCTGAAGGAGCTGTAGTTCCCGACGGATTTGTAGCCCCAGCCTGCGAATCAGACGGGCCACCTCCAGGATTTTCTGTTGCAGGACCAATCTTTGCTATAAAAGGATTTGAAGTACTTGATGTAGCTATAAATCCCGGTGTTAAAATGACTGTTTGTGGATCCTGAACTGTACGGGACGTACTTTCAGGTTGATACAGTATAGTTTGGGAAAACCCCAATACGGATATCAATGATATAATAAGAGAATAAAAATATTTCATTCTTTAAAATTTGTTGGTTATAAATAAAATTGGATAAGCCAAAGCCATTAAAAAATTCATTACTACATTCTAATTGCTAACTACTAATTAGCTGATTATCTTTTCGTAATATTTTTACTGAATTTCCTGCCATCTTTTAAGGTGAAATGTAATACATATACTCCCCATTCATAGCCGGACATATTGATCTTTATCTGCCTATTCAAGTCAGGAATATTCTGCTGCTGAAATTTCCAATGTACTGTACTATGCTGATATAATGAAACCGATTCGATTAAACCGTCCACATCTTCACTCCAGTCTATTGTAAGAACATCATTTACAGGAACAGGGTATAATCGTATCCCCTGCCAGAAGATTTTTTCATCTATCGCTGATTCTTTTGATACAAGTGTTTTGGGTTCTTCCTGTATTTTTTCAGTTTTGGATTTTGTAATATCTTCAGAGACCTGTTTTGCAGCAGCATCAGTTCCACGGTAACGCTGATTTCCTGCTTCATCATATTTGAAATACACTATGGTTTGGGAAAATCCCAAAAATCCTATCAGTAAAGAGGATAGGGAAAGTAATTTTCTTTTCATGATCATTATTTTTATCAGAAACTAATTGCTCCAATTGCTTTTCTAATTTCTCGATCTTGTCAGATTGTACCTTCAGCTGCTTGTTTTGCTCAATAGAATACAAAGTAAGTTCTTCTATTTTTTCCAAAAGCTTAACGTTCATTTCGCCTAAATTAATGCCCTTTCTGATTACCTCTTCAGCTGAAGGAATATTAGGTAAGTGTCCTTTATCTCTAATATGTTTTTCTACTTCTTCAAGTGTATTTAATCTATATTGATTTTCAAAAACATAATCCGGCCAATTTTGCAGATCTACTTTAACTTCTCTAGCATGAACAATTCCGTTTACATCCAGTTTATTCACCGGGTTACTTACACCGATTCCAACATTTCCATTGTCTATTGCTGCGAAATTTGAAGTCTTTCCATTGATATCACCACTTCCATAATATGTTCCTTTTGGAAGATTATAAAAGGGATCATTAATTGAGACTGAACCTAAGCTTAACCCAGCAGCATCCTGATAGGCTCCTGTATTAGATACTACTACAGCATTAGTATAATAATACTTTGTTCCTCCCCTTAAAAAAACGATAATATCATTAGTCGCATTTGCCGTCATAACTCTTCCTAAGAAGTTAACTATTTTAGAATAATTAGTGGTTTCATAGCCATAAGTAAAGTTATCAACACGAAGACCGTTACCTCCTGATCCCCAGCCGTATCCTATTCCTGTAATAGCCACTATACCATGAGCAAGCCAATCTCTCCCCTCATGAATATCATTACGTGTTATAAAAAATGTCCTGTTGCCTCCATCTGAAGTTATTGACTTAAAACTAACAGGTACGTACTGACTTTGATTTCCCGCTGTTGTAAAGCTTGAAAATGTTTGTGAATTAGCACTATAAAAAAATAGACTAAGTAAAATAAGTGAAAATTTATTCATCTTTAGTTGTTTAAATACTATTAGGTAATATAGTTAAAATTCACAATTAAATGATTTAACATAAAATAAAAATAGTTTCTTTAGACATTTAGCATGCAGCTAAAAAACACAATCCCCTATTGCAAATTACAACAGAGGATTGTCACAGCTAGTTTACACAAAAAAACACTTATAAATATTCAATTATTTTCTGTTTAGTCATCCAGTACAAGCTTAGATTTTCTTTTTCTTTTCAGCTTGGTGAAAATCTTGTCATAGAGAAAGGCCAGTACTGTAGTTTTGTTATATATTTTATGGTATCGGTAACTTGTATTAAAATGCCGGAGATTAATTTTATAAAAGTCATATCCTATAACTACGACGAGACAGATACAGATCACATAAAATACCCTGAATTCCAAATGATAATAAGTTAATCCAGAAAATACGGCTCCCAGTACATAAGCAATCATAATACTCATCAATAGTTTAGCTCGTCCTATTAGTTCCCCATTTTTCCTGTACTTCTTATGTGTAAACATAGAGAACAGAATTCCCAGGTCGGTAGTTGTACCTGTAAGGTGGGTTGTTTTCACGGAAAAGTTGGAAATACTTGCGGTCAAACCGTTCTGAAGACCGGTTGCAAATAGCATCAAAGCAACCAGATATTGTGTTTCCATTAGAGTTTTCTCATAATAAAACTGTCCGTAAAACCCTACAAACAATAGGCATATAATTTCCAATACAATGGGCATTGCATGAGCGAAATACTTACTTTTCTTATTGAAGTTGATCACAATAAAATTGGATAAAAAGCTTCCGAAAAAGAAAAGGAAAATCCATCCGGCAACTACACCCACCTGTGTCCAGTTTCCTTTACTGATCTCCGCCGAAAGAATTGCATAATGTCCTGTTACATTCGAGGTAAAATTGAGAAATATTAATAGAGAGGCTATATTTATAGTTCCTGCCGTAAAAGCAGTCAGCGTCCCCAGTCTTATATTATCTCCCAATGTCCTGCTGTTACTATAATTTCTTAACATTTTTTATTTTTTTAATGATTCATCGGTATTTTCTTAGATCTCAACAAAAACCTCAGCCAGTCTTCCTTTTTCAGGAAGCACTTCAGGAACCTCTATGATAATATCATAAGATTCCAGGTTTTTGCATTTTTTGATAAAAGGAACAATATTGAATTTTCCCTGAGTAAATTTCCTTTTCGCAGAAGAATAATAAGCTTCCTCCACTTTTTCCGCTCTTAAATAATTATTGAATGTCCTCTGGAAACTTCCTGTGAAGACATCACAAATAATAGCATTGATTAAATGCGGATATTTATTTTTAATAATTCCGTAAGCATCACAGAATTCCTGTGGCCTTATTTTATTGAAAATGGAATTTTTGGTGGTGAATAAAAGATCTCTTATAGAATCTCCCATTTCATATCCAGATACAAAAAGGATATTGTACTTCATTCCGTTGTTGATTGCTTCTTTCTCTTTCAGTACTTTCTTCAATATATTTAAAGACTCAAGAGAATAATCTGTGGCAATTAAAATCGTTTTGGTCATATTTTTAAGATTTAGTTTCGCGTTATCTTATTTTGATGATACAAAACTAGAATGACCGGATTAGAAGCTCTTTGGAATGGAATTAAAATGTCATTAAGAGATTAAAATGAGATTAGAAAATTGTTAAGAATGATTAATATTAGGAAAAAAACAAAGCTTTAAGACTATAAGTTACTGTAAAACAGAATAAATCGTCAAATCATATAGATTTTTCTTCCGTTTGGGTACTGTAAAAATTAGGAAAACGCAGCTGTACGGTAGTCCCCTGATTTTCATGAGAACTTACCACCAATTCTCCATGATGCATTCTCACGATATTTCTGGCAAGAGGGAGCCCGATTCCGTAGCCTTCATAATTTTTGGTATTGGAAGCCCTGAAAAAAGGATCATAAATTTTATTCATCTCCTCCTGAGGAATTCCGATTCCGTTATCCTTTACTACAATAAACACATCCGTATCAGTAGCGCCTAAAAAAACTTTTACCTGCTGAAAATTAGAATATTTACAGCCATTATTGATAATATTGGCAACGGCAAGGTGCAATAACTGCTCATTACCCTGAACCTTTAGTTTTTTAGGATTATCGGGAAGCATATTGATATCCAGATAAATATTATTGCGGGAATCTATTCTTCTCAATGTTTCTATGACATCCCAAAGAAGCTGGTCCATACGTACTTTATCCATTTTCTGAATCTTTCCGTCAAATCCGGTTTGAGCGATCATTAATAAAGCTTTGATCTTTTTATCCAGTTTTTCTGCTTCATCCAGAATAATTCCCAGCGTTTCCTGATATTCCTCTACTGACCGGTTAATAGAAAGCGCGACATCCGCTTCTCCCATAATGGAAGTAAGAGGTGTTCTAAGCTCATGGGAAACATTTCCTATAAGATGATTCTGGGTTTCAAAAGAGGTTTCGATGCGGTTGAGCATATCATTAAAAGTATCCACCAGATCATTAAGTTCTTTATTATCCGGCTGTGGCTCCAGTCTAAGATGAAGATTTTCTGAGCTGATTTCCTTTACCTTTCCTGTAATCTTTGATATGGGTTTAAATAGGGTTCTGGAAAGATAAAACGAGAAGATCATACTGAAGAAAAGCGACATGATCATACACGTAATCAGCGTTCTCTTTAAAAATCCAAGATAATAGACTACGTAATGATTTTTTGCAGAGGCAATAGCAATATATTCTTTATCGTCAAGCTTAAACGATTGCCCTATATAATAAAACTCTTTATCGTTATAATTAGCTTCTCCATTTCTGACAGCAGCTTTAAAAAAAGAATCCGGTATTTTTATTTCATCGGATATTTTCTGAAAATTGGAATCGGAGGGAACAGCGAATACATAATCTTTCTCCATAGGAAGTTCTTCTCCATTAACAATATTCATGATTCTGCTATCTGAAAGGTCTACGTGTTCTTTACTTTTCTCAATCTGGACTATGGTGGTAGCCCGGATTTTCAGAAGCTCGTAAAATCTCTGATGTGAAAAGTTAACAATAGAAAAATAAACCAGACCACTGAAACATAAGATAACTGCTGCAAAAACAAGCATCAGAAGCAGCATCGTCTTGGTTTGATTGGTGACCACTTTATTAAACATGCTTATGGTTTTTTCAGTACATATCCCATTCCGATCACCGTATGAATAAGTTTTTTGTCTTCCTGATTATCCATTTTCTTTCTAAGGTAATTAACATAGACATCTACTACATTGGTTCCCAGCTCATAATTAACACCCCAAACGGCATCGAGGATCTCTGCCCGTGAAATCACTTTTTCCTGATTATTAAGAAAATACATCAACAATTTATATTCTGTGGAAGTAAGAGATACTTCTTCCCCTCCTCTGGTTACTTTCTTAGTATAATCGTTAACTACCAAATCAGAAACCCTGTGAATATACTCATGATCTTCTTCCGCAACCGAAGTCTCCTGAGAATTACTATGGTTACTTCGTCTCAGCAGGGACTTTACCCTTGCAACCAATTCAATAAATTTAAAAGGTTTCACCAGGTAGTCATCTCCTCCGTTCTCTAATCCCAAAACAATATTTTCTGAAGTACCCAAAGCCGTTAAAAACAGAATAGGAACATGTTGATTCGTTTTTCTGATCTCTTTACACACATCCAATCCATTCATTTCCGGGAGCATAATATCCAGAATAACCAGATCAAAATCGTTTTCCTCAACAAGACGAACTCCCGTAGGCCCATCAAAAGCCACCGATATTTCATATCCTTTTTCCTGAAGTCCTTTTTTAATAAAAGAGACCACACTGGTTTCGTCTTCGATCAGAACTATTTTTTTCATAAATAACGAATTTCACAAAAATAAAAAAAAGAATATAAATGAATATATCCCTACTGATACGAATATTTTTTATCACTTTTTCATTAATCTAAAAGCAAAATCATTATCTAATCCATTTTTCTAAAGAATAATTTTAAATTTGCTCATATAAGAAAAGCTATTCTTATGTTGACAACAGATATTCTTTATAACTTCACAGAATATAAATTATGAATGATTTTTTAATCGGTATTGGAAAAAGGCTGAAAGACATCAGAAAGAAAAACAATTTGACAATCAATGAACTAGCCTTCAGAGCCCATGTAAGTAACGGATTGGTTTCCCGCATTGAAAACGGAAGAACAATCCCGTCTTTACCTGTTCTACTTGATTTAATTCAATCTCTTGAAATAGATGCCAGTTATTTTTTTGAAGGAGTGGAAAAGAAATCTAATGCCAAATTCATTTATTTGCCCAAAGAAAGCCAGCAGCCCATAGAGAAAGAAGTAGAAGCTGAAGGTTTCCGATATATGCATATCTTCAGTAAAAGTCTGCATTCTCTAGGATTTGAGGCTGTATTACTCACTCTTGGTCCCAATTCTAAAAGAGAAAAAGTGATTACTGACGCATGGGAATTTAAATATGTTTTAAAAGGAAAAGTCAAATACCTTATCGATAATGAAGAAATCGAATTGCATGAAGGAGATTCCCTTTACTTTAATGGCAAGTTTCCCCACGTTCCTGTAAGCATCAGTAATGAAGACTGTATTATGCTTGTTCTTTATTTCTATTCTGATA
>NZ_JALAHD010000287.1 GCF_022712095.1 Chryseobacterium sp.
ACTGTAGGGAAAACTATGAATCTGAATATCTCTGAAATAATTTTGATTAATGTTTTTTTCATAGATGTCAAGAGTGATAATCGCACAGTTCTTTTTTTCCAATTTCTTGGAAATTATTATCTCGCGGGTTAAGAGACTTGTGATCTGACTATGAACAAAAAAAACATGTTTCATTACTTATTCTCAATTTCTATCCCGTTTTGATAGACTTTTCCTTTCATAAATACGGATGTATAGGGACTATCATTGAGTCCTAACACTTTAAATTTAACATAATTCCTGTAAAAAATGAGGTATCTGTATTGATTTTCAGGACCATCATCATTGGTAGCCACAAAGTAAGTAACCGCATATTCACCATCTATCAATTCTAGGTCAGGGAAGGAAAGCTTAATATGATTTCTTCCTTCATTAACAAAATTTTTGTGAAATTTATTAGTAAAGTGTATGGCGACACTTTTTAAATCTTTATCTGTAATTTGTATACCTGCATAAAAGTTCTTTACAGTAGAATCATTAATTACAGCATCAAATTCCAAGCTAAACTCTTTACCATATTGAGCTATTACTATTGAATCTTGAGTATCCATCCCATTGACTTTGAAATTTTCAAAATCCCCTGCGATATTAGTTTCAATATATGAGGTTTCACTATCGAATTTGTCAAAATACATTTCAATGCCTTTATGGGTGTCATCTCCAAAGTAAAGATTTTGCCCATGATCCATGTACATTACTTTATTGCATACCCTTGCAACATTCGGCATGGAGTGGCTTACAAAAAGTACAGCACAGTTTTTCATAAGTTCCATCATCTTATTGAATGATTTGATTCTGAATCCTGCATCTCCTACAGCCAGAACTTCGTCAAGAATAAGAATATCAGGTTCCATATGGGCCGCTACAGAAAACCCCAGTCTTACTTTCATACCAGAACTATAATACTGTACCGGTGTATCTATAAATTCTTCTAATTCTGAAAAAGCAATAATTTCATCCAGCCTTTTATCTGTTTCTGTCTTAGAAATCCCTAAAACAGAAGCGTTATTATAAATGTTTTCTCTTCCGGTAAGAATGGGATTAAATCCAGCTCCCAGTTCAATGAGGGCATTCACTCTTCCACGCATTTCAACTCTTCCTCTATCAGGAAGAATCAAGCCGTTAAGAACCTTAAGAAGTGTGCTCTTTCCTGCACCATTATGCCCCAGAAGACCGAGACACTCACCTCTTTTTAATTCAAAACTAATATTGTCTACTGCCCAAAATTCGGCATCTCTAAGGTTTCTTTCTTTTGAATTTCCAATAACCCCTGTTATTAAATCCTGAACCCCATATAATAAACTTTTATTGAGTTGTTTACAGAATTTTTTGGAAACACCATCAACAATTACTAAACTTTCTGACATTTTTTCTTAAAATAAAGAGTTATTACATTCTTTCAATTATAACAGGTATAGCTATCCTATAAAATAACCATCCTATGCAAAATAAGAGTAAGGAGACTATAAGAATAATTAGAAGATAAAAAGGATTATCCAAATATTCTCCTGTAAGAAGATTTCTGCAGGAGTTGATCAGTGGAGTCATTGGATTCAATTCTATTATTCGGGCTAATTTACCCGTTCCTCCTCCTTTGTATACTACAGGTGAAAGATACATGGCAAAGGAAGCTACCAATGGAATTCCTCGTCCTATATCTTTGTAAAGCATTCCAATAGGAGTAAGAAGTAGTCCTATAGAATATCCGAAAAAGAGCATTAATAATAAAATAAAAGGAAACAGGAATACTCCCGAGTCTACTTTTATTCCATAGAAAAGTAAAATAGCCGCAATAAGAGCAACTTTAATAACAGTATTAAAAATTATCTTATAAAAGCCCGAAAGAAGTATAGATTCTTTTGGGAAGTTTACTTTTGCCAATATTTCTTTTGTACTTTGAGTTTGCTGTAGGGGCATGGTGAGACTTTCTACGAAAGAAGACCAAAGCATAGTCCCTAAAAATACAAAAACGGGATAGGGAATATTGGTTCCCTCTATTTTAACAGCTCCTGAAGAACTCAGAAATATCCAAGTCACAGTAGTTGCTAGGGGAGTGAAAAAAGCCCAAAGAATTCCGAATATAGACTGCCTGTATTCTGCTTTTTTATCTCGTATGAATAGACGATAAGCCAGATCCCTTGAAATAAAAAGATCAGAAAACATTTCTCTGATAAGAGAGAAAAAGCCTTTGTTTCTATTACTGGGTTCATAAATTTTTATATTGTCATTCATTGTGTTTTAAATTTTTTGCAAAGATACATGTAATTTTCTATTTAATTAGAGGAAGCATTTTGTTGAAAATAAACTCATGCCCCAATTTATTAAGATGATGATGATCGGACATAATATGGTTCTGAGGAATTTCTTCCAAGTCGATAAAGTCATATGATTTTATCACTTTATTATATCTGTTTATTTTATCGATAACTCCCGGAACTAATATTTCATAATCTTTGGAAGCCGGAAGTATTGTTAAAAAAAAGGTAGGACAATTAAAAGACCTTTTAATATCTAAAAGGTTTTGTGAAAATTGTTTTTCATTTACATAACTTATCTGTCGGCGGTTCCGAACTTTGGGGGTATTCATTTTTTTTAGAATTTTCTTGCCAATCACTGGGAGTCTGGTTAGAAAATCTACTTCAAATCTGGTTGCGAACCTGGGAGCACAATCTACGATTCCTACCTGGACAAATACAATATCAGGATTGAATAATTTATGATAATAAGCCTGCTTCAGTAAATCAGTCGAAGTTGCCCCTCCAATAGATATCTGATCTATCTGAAGCCCTTCTTTTTTTAAGAGCTCGGGCCACGTTTCTTCGAACAAAGTCAGTTCAGGAATATCGCGGGCGAGGGCGAGTGAATCTGAAATGACCAGAACTTTATTTATCATACAATTAAACTTTTGAAAACTTTTTTTCTGATCAGGTTTTTGTTTCCTGTATGAACAGATGTCTTATGGACTTCATTTGGAAATAATACTAAAAAAGTTCCCGGTTCTAAAAGAATAATATGCTCTTTTGGTCCTTCAAATAATTCATAATCAGGTTCATATTCTTTTGTAGATGTCATGTTTTTGATATCTGAAATATGCACAAATTCTTTTCCTTCCAGTACTACATGAATATCCAGATATTTTCGATGAGCTTCCCATATAGCATCCTCCTCATTTTTTGTTTCATATTCCAATCCTATTACGAATTGATTATCTGAATCAATATCTGATCTCCCAGGAATAAAATTATGGGTATCTAAATTTTTAAGAATGAAGTCAAAATCAAAATTATATTTTTTGATATTCTCTAATTTATCATATATCATTATTGTAAATCTTATTTTTTAAATCAATTATTCTGTCATGATTTTCTATGAAAAAACTATTAATTCTGTTGATAGTTTCATCATCGAGACTAGCCTGTACCCTCATACTATTTAATTGTAATAATTCGGGATTTTCATCCAGAATTTCTAATGCTGAATGTAGTGATGGTGTACTTTTGCAAGGAAAATTATTAAATATTTTAGACATTAAATGAAAGTCCTCAGGATAATCATTTGTTAATCTAAGCTGAGGTCTTGTAAAAAAACTATCTGCCTCGATTTTCTGAATATTAAAAATCTCAGGTCTATTAAATAAAGGGCCCCAAATCTCAGTGTCGACTTCCTGTTTGATCTCACATATCGTTTTTAAAGCTTTCACATTTAAGGCGTAAACAGCACATCCTATTGGTAATCCTTCAATAGTGATGAAATCAGGTTTTTCCCTTTTTACTTTATCTATTATCTGATTAGCATATTCTATAGAGTAAAGAGGATTTTCGCCTGTGATACATATAACATAATCATAGTTAAAAAAAATAGCAGCATCCAATAATCTTTTTAAGACATCTTCTTCTGAACCTAAGTAATAAAAGATATCATTGTTTTTGGCCACATCCACAAGAGGTTTATCCTGTGGGTTTGTAGAAGTACATAGTACAATTTCATCAGCACCATACAGATGTTTACTTCGGTTTATTACATGTTCTATAATACTGTATCCGTTTAGATCCCGTAATAGCTTAAAGGGAAGTCTTGAAGATTTTAATCTTGCAGTGATAAGTAAGCCGATTCTCATATTATTTTTTTATAAAAAATTGTCCGAAATCATCTTTTTTAAATTCATAAGAGATATTGCCAAAGCTTAATATTTCATCTTGAGCTATATCTTCTTTAGCGATATTGTCAATGACTTTATGGAGGTCTTTTTGTAATAAGGGAGATGAAACCTCTGTACGCTTAAATGCTATTTTATCCAGAGTTATTTTTTCTCCTTTTTTTATAGGAAGTCTTGCTACCATAGCTTTTTTCATTGGGCCGGTATTTCCATATTTTTTTTCGGCATCTGAGAGTTCATAATTATTAACTCCATTTACCTTTGAAATATCCTGTGCAAGACTAATAATTCCCTTCATCTGTTCTACAGAAACAGCAGCCTGTGCGTCTGTTCTTTTTTCACCAGGTACATTGGTAACATGTTTTTCTATTATATTAAAGCCCGATACGATGGGCAGTACACTTATAATTTCATTTCGGGTATCAGTCGGATCTGTATGATCAGCATATCCCAATGGCAGCCCAAAAGCTTCTTTAAGTAATAACATTCTTTTCAGATTGATGTCCGAATAATTGGTAGGATAGTTCTGGAATCCATGCATAAGAAGGATATCAGTTTTGTTATTATCTTTTAAAAAGTTTACAGCATATTGAACTTCATCAAATGTAGAACCGCCTACTCCTATAATAATTGTTTTTTTAAAGTTTAATGCTTCATTTAAAAGAAAAATATCATTTAACCCTGTAGAGTGAATTTCAATAGCCGAAATAGGGAACTTATCCTGGATACTGTTTACCCACTTCATACTTTCTATATCATTACAAAGCAGAATAATCTCTTTTCCGGAATTAACTGTTTTTTCCAAAATTTCCTGCCATTTATCCTGCGGAATAGATATTTTACGCAATACTTCCAAAGCAGGATGGTTAGCAACCATATAATCATTAAGATCAAATAGTAAATGAAATTTTATTGCGTTGGCATTTATATCTTTAAATGATTCAATCAGGCTTTCCAGAAATTCAATATTGCCTTCATGATGAAAGGCTGTCTCCAATATAAAATAAGGATTCTGTGTATTATTTATTGTATCATTCATAATTTCAGATGTTTAATGTCATTTTGTGCTTTTTTAAAATCTTCGTGTTTTCCAATATCAAGCCAATATCCGTTAATAGGATAGGTTATGATTTTATTATCCAACTCAATTACCTTATCCATTAAATCTGTTGTGTCAAATGCTTTATTGTGGGGTATAAGGTTTAATAATTTTTTATTAATAATATATATCCCTGCATTGGAAAAATAAGTGTATCTCGGTTTTTCTTTTAGCGATTTTACCTTTTGAAAATCATCAGTTTCCAGTACTGCATATGGGACATCTACATGATAACTTGTAGCAGCGACGGCCATATCTGCCCCAGATTCTTTATAGGTTTTAAAGAAGTCAGCAAAATCTATATTGGTTAATAAATCACTGTTCATTACAATGATATCTTCATTCTCAAATTCTTTGGCAAGTAAAACAGACCCAATGGTACCTAAAGGAATATCCTCACGGATATAGTTTATGTGAATGTTTTTGTCTTCACCATCCTTAAAGTATTCTACCAGCTGATCACCCAGATAGTTAATGCTTAAATGGATGTTTTTTATACCTACATTGATCAAACGATCAATATTATATTCAATAATAGGTTTATCACCAACCTTAAGGAGAGGCTTTGGGGTATTTTCAGTGAGAGGTCTTAGTCTTTTACCTTCACCACCAGCCATTAAAACGGCATCTGCGGGGATAATAGTTGCCTTTGTCCTGAAGTTCAGTATATCAATTATTTTTCCTGCCTTATCAAGAATAGGAATGATTTTGAGATTGTTTTTTTTGAAACTTTCCAGTTTATTAGGATCATATTCATTTTCATAAATAAATTTTGGATGAGATTGAATAAATTCTAAAATTGAATCTTCAAACCCCAGGCCTTTAATAAATCCTCTTCTCAGATCTCCGTCAGTGAGGGAACCAATAAGTTTTAATTCTTCGTCAGCCACGAATAAGATAGCATCTGAAGCCAGTTTGTCTAAACTGATCAGCGCCTCTCTTACGGACTGGTTTTGGCGAATAATGTGTTTTTGTATGCTATCCATTTAAATTATAAAAATGTTTTATAAAATCCGGATTTATTTTTTTGAGTATTTCAATAATTTTTCCGGCAGTATTTCCTGTACCATAAGGATTTTTAACCTTATCTAATTTACTGATAAATTCTGGATCCTTTACTTTTTCAAAAGCATTTACTATTTCTTCTTTGTTTACCTCTACATTGATCACCGTATCAGCCTGAGTTCTTCCATTTTGACGCTGACCAATATTTATGGTAGGTATTTTCAGAGAAGGTGCTTCAATAATACCACTGGAGCTATTTCCGACAATGGCATTGGAGTGTTGCAGTACCGATAAAAACCTCAAAGTACCCAAAGATGAAAAAGCTTTGGATTTGTGTGGGTTTTTGGCAATATATTCATCTATTAAAGAATTGATTATCCTGCCATTGGTATCCGCATTAGCTTTGGTAAAAATAAAAAAGCTGTCTTCTTGTTCATCAATAGCTTCTAATAATGTATTAAATTGTACTTCAGGAGAAGTTTTGTCTAAAGTTGCAGGATGGAATGTGATCTGATAATTGTATTTTTTGAATTGTATATTTAATTCTGATTCCAATTCTTCTTTTGTGAGCAGCTTTAAATTTACAATATTGTCTAATCCAATAGCTCCTACATTGTATACATTTTCAGGGTTTTCACCCATTTGAATTATTCTGTTTTTATATTCTTCTGTAGAAGTAAAATGATAATGAGACATTTTTGTGATGGCATGTCTTATGGCATCATCATAAGCCCCTGTAGTAATTTCACCTCCGTGTATGTGTGCTATGGGAATTTTGAATATAAGGGAGGAAGAGGCCAGGGAAAGCATTTCGTAGCGGTCACCTAAGATAATTAGTAAATCAGGACTGATTCTTTTTAAAGCATCAGCAAAGCCAATCATTGCAAGACCCATTGATTTTACAATACTCTCACTGGTGTCGGAAGAAAGTAACATTTCCACTTTTTCATCTATTGTAAATCCGTCTTTTTCGATTTGGCTATAGGTAAGACCGAATTCAGGAGAAAGATGAGCACCCGTTACTAGAATTTTAAGATCAAAAAATGGATCGGAAACCATTTTTTCAATTAATGGTTTCAGTAAGCCATATTCTGCTCTGGTTCCTGTCGCTATACAAACTTTCATTATAATTCTATTAATTGATCTTCTTCAAAATCTTTAATGGCTGTTTTGCCTATAACTTCATCCCATTTCATAGGAGAAACTCCATTGCCAGGACGCTTTACAGTAATATTTTCTTCTGAAAAAATATCTCCGGTTTTAATATCTTTTTTTGCAACAATGCTTTTTCTTGCAATTGCAATATTTTTTTGTTCAGAAGGCGATGGTTTTTTGATTCCGTCACCAGAAATAGCTTCTTCAATATTTCTGATAGCAGAGACCATTGTTTTTAGTTCATGAGGCTCTAAAGAGGCTGCATGATCAGGACCTTCCATATTTCGGTCTAAAGTAAAATGTTTTTCAATAACTTTGGCTCCAAGAGCAGTGGCCGCAATAGGAACTTCTATTCCTAGTGTATGATCAGAATAACCAATGGTTGTATTAAATTCTTTTTGAATCTGGAGCATTGCTTTTAGATTCACATCTTGCATCGGAGTAGGATATTCTGTAGTACAATGCAATACTGTGATTTTTTCCAGGCTAATACCATTTTGAGTAAAAATATGTATTGCATCTTTTATTTCATTCATTTCTGCCATTCCGGTAGATATGATAACTTCATTAAAAAGCTTTGCCGCTTTTCTTAGATAAGGAAGGTTTGTAATCTCACCTGAAGGAATTTTTACTAACTTAAGTCCTATTTCTTTCAGATAATCTAACGAATCCAGATCAAAAGCTGTAGAAAAGAAATTGATGTTTTTCTTTTTGCAATATTCGATTAAAAGTTCATGCTGCTCATGGGATAGTTCTAAATTTTTTAACATCTCCAGTTGAGACTCATCAGCCTTACCAGTATTTTCAATTTGATAATCAGCTTTTTTGGCTTTTTTTGATACCAAATTTTCGGCTTTAAAGGTTTGGAATTTAACATAATCTACTCCCGCGTCTACGGCTGCGTCTATCAATCGGAAGGCATTATCTATATTTCCATTATGATTCACCCCCGCCTCTGCTATGATCAAGCAATTTTTCATTTATTTTTCAATTTTTTTGCAGGGTTTCCCACATAAGTTCCTTCATTAAATATATCTTGAAGTACGAGACTTCCTGTTCCTATGATAATTTTATCAGTGATTTTTACCTGGCTTGAAATACAAGAATTACTTCCTAAAAAGCATTCATTTCCTACTTTAGCATCTCCGTTTACAATAGCATGAGTTGAAATATGAGTATGGCTTCCTATTTCAGCATCATGCTCTATCAGAGCTCCTGAATTGATGATACAGTTTTTTCCTACTTTAGCTCCTGCATTGATAATGACACCGTGCATGACAACACTTCCTTTTTCTATTTCAGCATATTGAGATACTATTGCTTTATTGGAAATAATATAAGGCTGCTTAGCTCCGATTTTTTCTAAAATATCAAAAATTTTTTTTCTTTTGTCAACAGATTTGATCTGACCTAACGTGATAAGAAATGAAAAGCCCTCTCTATGAAACTTCTCTATTTCATTATCATTACCAATTATTTTATATCCTAAAATTTTTTGTCCAAAAAGCTCCGGCAGATCGAGTATACCATGAATGCTATAGAGGTTTGAAGACTCAATAACATCAATACACGATTTGCAGTGACCACCACCGCCTATTAAAATAATTTTTTCTTTTTTCATTAAGGTCTGAAGCTGCTAGGTAAATTTACAATTCTTTCTGATAACCATATACTGTTTTCCAAACCGTCATTCTGACAGTTTTCAAACATAGGTAAAGAATTCATAAGATCCCAAATCGGGCGTGTCATTACTCCGGCATTATTAGTTTCTGTAAGAAAAAGATCTCTTTCCTGCTCGTTTCCTAAAATGACGGCATTAAGCCAGTAATTTGCTTTAGCTCCAACTATTTCCTCTACAAATTCTATTTCGGAATTCTTAAAGAAACCTTTATATAATTCTGCAAGCTCTCTTTTGTTTTTTATAAAACGGTCTAATTGTTCCATCTGTGCACAAGCTAGTGCTGCATTGAGATTAGGCATTCTGTAATTGTAGCCTATCTCATCGTGACGAAACTTCCACGGATGTGGAATTTTAGCCTGTGTAGTAAGGTGTTTAGCTCTCTTGGCAATAGTTTCATCATCAGTGATTAATGCACCACCACCGCCGCATGTAATCGTTTTATTTCCATTAAAACTGAATGTTCCTATTTTTCCAAATCTACCAGTTTGCTGACCTTTATAGGTGCTTCCCAACGATTCAGCAGCATCTTCAATAAGAATGATATTCCATTCCTTACAGATTTCATCAATCTCATCAATTCTACAGGGGAGTCCGAATGTATGCATAGGGATACACGCTGATATTTTTCTTCCTGTAGTAAGATTGTAAGTATACCCGTCTGTTTCTTTTTTCGCATTCTTTTTCAGAAAACTTTGAAGAGCTTTCGGAGACATTCCCATGGTGTCTTTGTCTACATCAATGAAGACAGGCTGAGCTCCTATATAGGAAATAGCATTTGCCGTAGCAATGAAGGTCAGAGATTGTGATAGAATTTCATCATTACGTTCTACTCCACTAACCAGCATTGCCATATGCAGGGCATTGGTACCATTAACGATAGCTATTCCATATTTTGCCCCCGTATATTCTGCAATATCTTTTTCAAAACGATTGACAAATTCTCCTACTGAAGATACAAAGGTAGAGTCAATAGTTTCATTCAGATATTTTTTTTCATTTCCTCCAAAATAAGGTGCATGTAAAGGGATGAAATCTTCAGAATTAAAGGTTTTTCTAATAAAACCAATTAAAGAACCGTATTTTTCCATAGCCTTACATTTTAGAATCCAAATATTTACCTGTTTCTTTATGGTTGAAATTCGGGATCATATAGTTAAATAAATCCACAATTTCTTCTTTTTTCCAGTTTTTTGAGGCCCTCATTTTATTAATCTTCCCAGTGAAGATATTAAGCTTATCATCTTCTACGGTTAATTCATTTTTAATAATACCTAGGTTTTCAAAACGGACCATATCCAGAACCTCCTTATCAGTAAAGAATTCTTCGAAATCTTTTTCACCTGTAGTATCACTTTTAGTGAATAGGCAAGGCCATTTTTTCTGCTTGATTAATTCTGAAGTTTTACTTCTTGCCTCTTCTTCTGTTTCACAGAGGTAAGGCTCTAGCTGGAGCTGTTTTAGATATTTTTCTGCAATTTCTGCAAATGTAATCAGGTGAAGGTTTTCACTTAATTTAGGGAAAAAGATATCTCTGTTTTCTCCAAATATAGCTGACATTAAACAGAGTTCTCCCGATTCTTTTGGAATTACAAAATACCTTTTAATATCGTTTGGAGCTACAATGGGTTGCAGCTTTTGTATTCTTTGATTAAAACCGTGAAGTAAAGAGCCGTCAGAAAAAGCTACATTGGCAAACCTTGCCATAGAGATATTAAGATCTCTGCTTTTTCTCATTAAGAACATTTCCATAATTCTTTTAGATGCCCCCATCATATTAACGGGATTAGCAGCCTTATCCGTAGAGACACAGAAATATTTCTTGGTTCCATTTTCAATACATTGCTGAGCGGTCTTCTCGGTATTGAATATATTTACATCAATCATTCTCATTAATGTAAACGGATCCTTTTCACTCCTTACGTGTTTTAAAGCAGAAAGATTAAGAGTATAATCATACTGACCGTCCATTTTGATAAAAGCATCAAAAATATCTGATCCTATATCAAGGGCAAAAGTTCTGAAATCTCCGTCGGTGTATCCCAAAGAACTTCTGAGATCTCTTACGAGTTCCACCAGGTTGTTTTCACTAATATCTACAACATGTAGTTTTCGGGGATTTCTTTTAAATATTTCTTTTGTAACGGCCTGTCCGATCGAACCGGCTCCTCCGATAACCAGAAATGATGATTGTTTTATTATTTCCTGAAGTTCTTTTTCCTTATCTGAAATGTCGGTAAGGAATAACTCCTGGTTTCTGCCTATTAAACTCAGAATGTCCATTGAATGTGTTTTTACAGTTTAACTCATTATAAAGCCTTGAGGGATTTAGGCTTTAACCAGGTTTATTTGTTGACAAGCTTTCTTAGATATTCTCCATATCCGCTTTTTCCATATTTGGTAGCTGCTTCTAATAGTTTATCTTCATTAATGAATTTATTTCTGAATGCAACCTCTTCAATACAGCCGATTTTAAATCCCTGTCTTTTTTCAATTACACTTACAAACTCTGAAGCATCATGAAGGGAATCAAATGTTCCGGTATCCAGCCAGGCTGTTCCCCGGTCAAGAACTCCCACTTCCAGTTTTCCTCTATTGAGATAAACATTATTTACATCTGTAATTTCCAGTTCACCTCTTGCTGACGGTTGTATATTCTTAGCAATTTCCACTACTTCATTATCATAAAAATATAATCCCGGAACAGCATAATTAGATTTAGGTTTTGCAGGCTTCTCTTCAATGGATACAGCCTTGAAATCATCATTGAATTCCACAACACCATATCTCTCAGGATCTGAGACATGATAGGCAAAAACAACTCCTCCGGCCGGGTTGGTTTTATTTTTTAAAAGAGTCCCCATTTCTGAACCATAGAAGATGTTGTCTCCTAAAACAAGAGCTGCTGAGTCATCTCCAATAAACTTGTCTCCCAGAATAAATGCCTGGGCAAGTCCATCCGGACTGGGTTGTACTACATATTCTATGTTACAGCCTATCTGAGATCCGTCTCCAAGAAGCTTTATAAATCCTTCCTGATCATGGGGTGTCGTGATAATTAATACATCTCTAATCCCTGCTAAAAGCAAGGTTGAAAGAGGATAGTATATCATCGGTTTGTCGTACACCGGCATTAATTGTTTGCTTACTGCAATAGTAAGGGGATAAAGCCTGGTTCCGGAACCTCCTGCCAGAATAATACCTTTCATATGTGTTTTATGATTTAGTTATATTGTTTTTCGTAATATTTCTGATAATCTCCACTTGTTACGTGTTCAAGCCATTCCTGATTGTCAAGATACCAGTCAATAGTTTTTGATAAGCCCTGTTCAAAAGTTACAGATGGTTTCCATCCTAAATCTTTATTGAGTTTAGTGGCATCAATAGCATAACGCTTGTCATGCCCGGGTCTGTCTTTTACGAATGTAATTAGCTTTTCTGAATACCCTTCCTGTTTACCAAGCTTGGCATCCATCTGTTTGATTAATTCTTTTACAAGATCAATATTCTGCCACTCATTGAATCCGCCGATATTATAGGTTTCTCCTGTTTTTGCATCATTGAATATCTGATGAATTGCTCTTGCATGGTCAATAACAAAAAGCCAATCTCTTGTATATTTACCATCACCATAAATAGGTAAAGGTCTTTCATTAATAATATTTGAAATACACAGTGGGATCAGTTTCTCAGGAAAGTGATTAGGCCCATAGTTATTGGAACAGTTAGATACAATAAAAGGCATCCCATAGGTATTTCCATAAGCTCTTACCAAGTGGTCAGAAGCTGCTTTGGAAGCTGAGTATGGAGATTGGGGATCATAGGATGTCGTTTCCAAAAAGAAACCGGTTTCTCCTAAACTTCCATATACTTCATCAGTGGATACATGATAAAATAGATTTTTCCTTTTTTCATCAGGAAATCTACCATGAGTATGATCGGGATTTAATGTCCAGAATTCTTTACATAAATTAAGAAGATTAGCGGTTCCATTTACATTGGTATTGATGAAAGCCATTGGATCTGTAATACTTCTGTCTACATGACTTTCTGCTGCTAAGTGTACAACAGCATCCGGATTGTATTTTTCAAATACTTTTCTTAACTCTTCTGGTTTCGTAATGTCAGCTTTCTCAAAAACATAGTTAGGCTCATTTTCAATGTCCTTAAGGTTTTCGAGATTTCCTGCATAAGTCAGTGCATCCAGGTTAATAATTGTTGTATCAGGGTTGTTCTTTACAAACTCCCTTACAACGTGTGATCCTATAAATCCGGCTCCCCCGGTAATAATTATGTTTTTCATCTATTTATTTTGAAACAGTCTTCCTTCCTATACTTTTATAGTAGAATTGATTTTGTTCAGGGATTTCTAATGGATACATATTTCTTCCATCAAAAATAACTTTGTTCTTCATTTTCTTAGCCATCAATTCAAAATTTGGATTTTTGAATTCCGGCCATTCTGTAGCAATAAGCAGAGCATCAGCATTTTCTAATGCATCATACATTGTTTTTGCATATTCTATTTTATTTCCGATAACTTTCTGTACATTTTTTTCAGCTACAGTATCATAGGCTACAATTTTTGCGCCTTTTTGCAATAGGAGATTAATATTATCTAAAGAAGAAGCCTCACGGATATCATCCGTATTTGCTTTAAAGGCTAATCCCCACAAAGCAATCGTTTTTCCTTCAAGACTCCCTTCAAAATATTTTTCAATTTCTGAAACGAGAATAACTTTTTGAGCTGTATTTACCGTTTCAGTAGCTTCAAGAATCTGAAAGTCAAAATTTTCTTGTTTGCCTGATTTGATAAGAGCTTTTACATCTTTCGGAAAACAGCTTCCTCCATATCCGATTCCCGGGAATAGAAATCTATGACCAATTCTGTCATCACTTCCCATTCCTAACCTTACCTTATCAACATCTGCTCCTACTTTTTCACAGTAATTAGCAATTTCATTCATAAACGTAATTTTTACCGCAAGGAATGAATTGGCTGCATATTTGGTAAGCTCAGAGGATTTTTCATCCATGAAGATAATTGGGATTCCTGTATTGGTGAATGGCTGATAAATATTAGCCATTATTTCTTTTGCTTTTTCCGAACTTGCACCAACCACTACTCTTGAAGGGTTCATAGAATCTTCTACCGCAAAACCTTCGCGTAAAAATTCAGGATTGGATACTACATCGAAAGGAATATTTGTTTTAGAAGATATAGCCTCTTTTACTTTATCTGCAGTCCCCACAGGAACGGTACTTTTGTTAACGATGACTTTATAGTCTGTCATGAGGTTGCCGATGTCGTTCGCTACCTGTAATACATAAGATAAATCAGCAGATCCATCTTCTCCCGGAGGAGTTGGTAATGCTAAATAAACTACTTCGCTTTTATCCAAAGCTTCTTTTAAATCCGTTGTGAAAAATAATCTTTCAGACTGAATGTTTCTTAAGAACATCTCTTCAAGATTCGGCTCATATATGGGAACAACGCCGTTTTTCATGCCTTCTACTTTCTTTTCATCAATATCAACACAGTATACTGAATTACCAAGTTCTGCAAGGGTAGTTCCTGTTACAAGACCTACATACCCGGTTCCTACAATAGTTATATTCAAAATGTATGTTTTTAAATTTTAAGCAAAAATAATAAAAATACTTTCAATGTCTTCT
>NZ_JALAHD010000288.1 GCF_022712095.1 Chryseobacterium sp.
ATGCTTATCCGGTATTATGATTAGGAATTAAAAGAAAGGTTGATTTTTTATTTTTTAAAACTTATTATGAATATTGGGTACCCCATTCATTTCTTTTTAATTCTCTTTCTATCTCATCAACATACGGAAGCGGAAGAATATAGGTGTCATCAATATATTTAATAATATTTTGATGAATTTTATTATTTATTTTTCGGATGAAAAGTTGGTTATTCATTTTCAAGGATTCTATAAGCTGAGCTTGATATTGATCTTTATTAAAAAATGGTTTTTCAATAAAGGCCCTTTTATCATCATTTACGATAATATCCTTGAAAGCCGTATTCATAAGGACTGTCTGAAAGAAAGATTCTGCGGGTAATAAATAGTCTTCAAAGTCCATAACTCTTTTATTATTGGTTAGAAAAGCGCAGGTTTCTCTAGTAAAAATAAACCATTTACCACCAATGTAAGGTGTAACCCCTTCCATGAAATCTCTTTTGTAGATCAGCGATGAAATTTTATGGGTAAGTTCGGTAAAGTGATTTTGTATTCTGCGCAGTGTATCTGGTCTGTAAAATTTCTGGTCATAATAGAAAATATAGTTCCTGCCATTATTGGCTGTAAGAAACAGGCGGATAATATTCTGTGATTTTAGTGGATAGTCTTCTCCGCTTAAGTTAATGAAATAATCCCATTCAGTGGCTGCATTAAGTAAATACTCCATGGCGTTGAGCTCTGCCTGAATCATACTGAATCCTCCTGCTACAATATTCATGCTCTCGAGAATATATACATTGGGGAAATGGATGAGATATTGCTGAATTTCCTCAGTAAACTTTTCTTTGGCCTTCCGGTCTATATGAATGAGATAAAACTGATCGCGGGTATAAATTTTCTCAAACATTAACTTAAAATTGTCCGGTTTATGATGTACCATTATAAAATAAGCAATTCGAATTTGAGAAGATTGATTATTATCTGATTTTTGAGGTAAGGACTGTGTAAGGGGTGAGGTAGTTTGCATGTGATGGAATTTTAAAATCATCCACACTTTGCAAATAATTTAGATTCATGTGCGTAAGCTACGAATATATTTTTGATAATCAGCTAATTATATTGTGCTAATATTCAATTGTTTTGACATACCTTTGCAAAGTATCAATTAAAAAGGTTCCTGCCTCTGCTACTCTGCAATAATTTAAATCAAATTTTTATCATTCAGTTTTGCTTTTTCAGCTGCCCGATTGTCAACTGATCCTTTCAAATAGACTTCTAATTTTTAAGTTATTTAAAATTTCAAGAAAATTTTGTGACTTAATTCTTAAAAATGTATTCAATGGAAAATTAGGGGACTGCAAAAAATTATCTAAGGTTCAATAATCTAAAGTTAATTATCCTGATAGTCTGTGTAGCTAAAGGATCAGACTAAAGAACCGATAAGTAGTACCCTTTATTTTTATTCTGCATAGGTAAAATGAATATAGGGGTGAAAATATCCAGAATATGATAGTTTTTGCCATGTCTGCTTGGTACATTTTAAGGATAAATCTGTAAAGTTTACAGATGATCATATATAATTTAATAATAATTACAATGCAACAAGGCACAGTAAAATTTTTCAATGAAGCAAAAGGCTTCGGATTTATTTCTCCTGAAAATGGGAGTAAGGATATATTTGTACATTCTTCAGGATTGGCTTCAGGGTCGATTCGTGAAAATGATAAAGTGAATTTTGATGTTCAACAGGGCGACAGAGGTTTAAATGCTGTCAATGTGAAGCTGGTATAGTTTACAGCTATTTATTACATACTTAAAAATTTGTTGGCGAAGCACCACTATTAGCATACTCATATCAAACTTGATTGTTTTAATATATGTTTGAATAAATATTGATGTAAGTTACATCTTTTTTCATGTTCATTAGCCTCTTGTTTTTGCGAGAGGTTTTTTTAAGATATAATAGGTTTTATCTAATTTCTTTAAATTAAATCTCTTATCGGATTTTTTCCGTTAAATAATATACAATACAATGATTATTATCAACAATTTTAATGAATATAAATTGCTTGAGGGAACTTTCGTCGGAACTTCCTCATGGCACATTATCGATCAGAATCAGATCAACCGGTTTGCAGATGCCACTTTAGATCATCAGTGGATTCATACTGACGAACAAAGAGCAGCAGCAGAGAGTCCTTACCATTCAACCATTGCTCACGGTTATTTAACGCTTTCACTGATTCCCTATCTCTGGAAGCAGATTGCAGAAGTACGAAATATCAGTATGGAAATCAATTACGGGATAGAGAATCTCAGATTTGGTGAGCCGGTGAAAGTTGATCAGGAAGTAAGATTAGAGGCAACTATTAGAACTGTAAACGACCTTAAAGGAACTATAAAAGTTGTTGTTGGAGCTAAGTTGATAATTAAAGACCAGGCAAAACCAGCTTATACAGGAGATGTGGTATTTCTGTACTATTTTTTATGAAGAAGTAAATGGAACACTAAACAACATAAAATATAAACAGATGATTAAAAAAAAATATCTTTCCCGGTGGACCATTTTTATTCCGGTTTTAGCTTGGATCTTCTATTTTGCAAGCACATTATTTTCTTCGGGATATTATTCGCTATTCTTAGCTGTATTACTTTTGGGAAGCGTTCTGGCAGCAGTTTACCATTCTGAAGTTATAGCTCACAGATTAGGTGAACCTTATGGAACTTTGCTTCTTGCATTTGCCATTACAGTGATAGAAGTAGGGCTAATTATTTCTATTATGATGGGTGCAGAAGGTCTCGAGACTGTTACTCTGGCCAGAGATACTGTTTTTGCAGCAGTGATGATTATTCTTACGGGAATAGTAGGAATTTGTATTGTAATGGGATCGCTAAGATACAGGGAACAAGCTTTTACTTTACAGGGAGTAAGTACAGCCTTGATAACACTCACGGCGGTGGTTGTTTTTGTTCTTATCCTGCCAAATTATACTGTAAGCCATAAAGGAGGCGAGTATACTTCTTTCCAACTACTTTTTATTGCTCTTGTTTCACTGGCGCTTTATCTTGGATTCACTATGGTTCAGACGATAAGGCACCGTAACTTCTTCATATCACCCCAAAACAAACTATTGGAAGACTATCAAGAGCAAATCAATACTGAGGAGCTCTCCCGAAGCAAAATGCTGGTTAGTTGTTTTATATTGATTGTATGTTTGGGAATTGTGGTGCTGATGGCAAAACTTCTTTCCAAGGATGTAGAAAATATTGTTATTTCATTGGGCGCCCCGAAATCAATAGTCGGAGTTATCATTGCGGGAATTGTTCTTCTTCCGGAAGGGCTTGCTGCTTTCAGAGCGGCAAAGAATGATCAGATACAGACTTCATTAAATCTTGCATTTGGTTCTGCATTGGCGAGTATCGGATTAAGTATTCCTGCGATTGCTATTATATCTGTAATTTCAGGAATACGAATGACATTGGGAATAGATATTAAGTCAACGGTGCTTTTGGGGCTTTCTCTGTTTATTATTACAGTATCCCTTGCGACAGGTAAGACTAATATTATGCAGGGTGTGGTTTTGGTAGGAATTTTTTTGATTTATCTTTTTATATCTATAGTACCTTAATATTCAGTAAAATTAATTTCCGGGATACCTGTAAAACTTGTAATTTTTATATGTATAAAAGAGAAAACCTTATGAAAACTTTCGCGTTAAGTTTACAGATAAATGCAGGTGGGTGAAGACCGTTTATATCAAAGAATAGCTGCAGACCTAAAAAGCAGAGCAGATATTTATTTTTTAACCAACAATCGTTATAGCTTCCGGAAAAGCCTCAGTTTTTTACTTGATGCTTCCTAGTATTTAACTTCAAATAAAATTTTGGAAAGATTAGTAAATTGGGTTGCAAAGAAAAAACAGTCAATTAAAATGCTGGTCCCTTGTAGAACTTTTGTAAGCGATAACGTTTATATCTTCAATACTTACTTTTTGGTTTGATTTTCTTAACTTTGAAAAATGAAAGAGAAGGTAAAAAGAGTTGTTTCGGAATTTAATACAGAGTTAAAACTAAAAGGTTTTCGTGCGTTTCAGATTGAGCAGGATGGCAACGAAACCCGTGTGTACAGCAGGAAGGAATTCTATAAAATCTGTCTTACGACGGGGAAAAGTAAAATTCATTATTCTGATAAAAGCTTTGAGCAGGAAGGTACTGTGCTGTTTTTCGGAAACCCGCATATTCCGTATTCCTGGGAAACCATTTCAACGACGTATAAAGGCTATACCATTCTTTTTTCTGAGGAATTTTTCAGGAATTCCGAACGTTCCGAAAGCTTGCAGCAGTCTTCTTTCTTTAAAATCGGCGGAACTCCCGTTCTGAAAATTACCGAAGAACAAAGACAGTTTCTCAATACCATTTTTCAAAAGATGATCGCAGAGCAGGAAAGCGATTATATCTACAAGGATGAGCTGATACGCAATTACATAAGTCTTATTATTCACGAATCTCTGAAGCTGGAACCTGCAAAGGATTTTGACCAGAATAAAAATGCGTCATCAAGATTATCATCTGTTTTTCTGGAACTGTTGGAAAGACAATTCCCGATTGAAACCACAGACCAGTCTCTGCAGCTGAAATCGGCTCAGGATTTTGCGAAAAACCTGAATGTTCATGTTAATTATCTTAATCGTGCGGTAAAGGAGGTTACAGGAAAATCAACAACGGTACATATCACGGAACGCATTCTCACAGAAGCAAAAGCATTGCTGCAGCATACCGACTGGAATATCTCAGAAATAGCTTTCGCACTCGGATTCGATTATCCCACGTATTTTAATAATTTCTTTAAAAAGCAAACCGGAACCAATCCAAAAGCATTTCGTTTGACGGAAGTTTGAATTTCTTAATTTTTGGTTTGATTATCATTAACTGTCAGCACTTCGTTGTTTCTAATTTTGTATCAGTAATTTTTAAATAAAATTCAGGTATGAAAATAGTAACAACAGCGATGGCTTTGTCCTTTCTTTTCATAGGACAGGCATTTGCACAGAATAAAAAATCAAATCCAATAAAAATGAATCCAACAGAACAAAACGAACATTATACTTTCCCCCTTAGTGATAAGGTAACCCGTAAAGCGGTTACTTTCAAAAACCGTTACGGAATTACACTTTCCGGAGATCTATACCTTCCCAAAAATACAGGAAATGAAAAACTGGCTGCATTGGCAATCAGTGGACCTTTTGGTGCGGTGAAAGAACAGTCTTCAGGCTTATATGCCAATCAAATGGCAGAGAGAGGTTTTGCCGTTATTGCTTTTGATCCTTCTTACACAGGCGAAAGTGGGGGTGAGCCCAGAGATATTTCTTCACCTGATATGAATACGGAAGATTTCAGTGCGGCAGTGGATTTCTTAGGGCTTCAAAATAATGTAGACCGAAATAAAATCGGAATTATCGGAATCTGCGGCTTTGCAACTTTTGCGTTGAATGCAACTATTGCCGACAAACGGGTGAAAGCAGTAGCAACGACGAGTGCTTATGACATTTCAAGAGTAAGCGCTAAAGGGTATTACGATAAAATGACTCAGGAAGAACGTACCAAAGCTTTCGAAACAATGAGTCTGCAACGTTGGGTTGATGCAGAGAACGAAACGCCTGAATATCCCACAACCCATTTACCGGAAAAATTAAACGGTGATGAACCTCAGTTTGTAAAAGATTATTTTGATTATTATAAAACACCAAGAGGCTATCACAAACGTTCTTTAAATTCCAATAAAGGCTGGACGAAAACCAATTCTATGGCTTTTGCCAACTCGGTACTATTGAGTTATATCAAAGAAATTTCCCCGAGACCTATGCTTCTGATTGCCGGGGAAAATGCACACTCCAGATATATGAGTGAGGATATTTACAAAATGGCGGAGGAACCGAAAGAGCTGATGATTATACCGAATGCGGTTCATGTAGATTTATATGACAGAGTGGATGTGATTCCTTTTGAAAAACTGGATAATTTTTTCAGAACAAATTTAAAATAATTGAATATTGCAATAGCTGGATCCGCTTGTTAAAATGGCGGATTTGGCATCTTTATGTATTGACAAATGAGATTTAACCAGGATATTTTTACCAGACTTAAAAATGGTGAAACAGCAATGCCCGACGACCCGGAAATTCACAAACTACGGGAAGCTTCTTATGAGGTTAAGAAACAATTGATTCAACTCAATAATTCCACAGAACCGAATGAGATTTTAAAAATATTAAGTGAGATTGTAGGTGAAGAATTGGAGAATGTTGCGGTGTTTACACCTATTTATATCAACTACGGAAAGCATCTTCACATCGGTAAAAATGTATTCATCAATTTCGACTGTACATTTCTTACACTGGGCGGAATTACCATTGAAGATGATGTTCTAATTGGTCCGAAAGTAAGCTTGATCACTGAAAATCATCCGTTAGAACCCCAACATAGAAAAGGATTAACAGGTAAGTCTATTCATATCAAAAAAAATGCGTGGATAGGAGCCAATGCAACCATTCTTCCGGGAGTTACGATTGGTGAAAATGCTGTGGTTGCTGCCGGAGCCGTGGTTTCAAAAGATGTTCCGGATAATGTAGTGGTGGGAGGAATTCCTGCAAAAATCATTAAAACAATTGAATCATAACTCAGATATAAATTAATGAAATATATAATCATTATTCTTTTAGCGTTCAGCCCAACTCTAATCGCACAAAATAAACTAAATTTAAATAAACTAAAATCAAACAAAATGAATACACATATCCCTGAAATAAGTGATTTTCCTACAGGTGAAGAAAACACGGCTTTTGCACAGTACTTTATTGGTAAATCCTATCTGGCGCCTCTTACAAACAATAAAGATTTGAATGTTCCCCTTTCCAATGTTACATTTGAACCGGGCTGCCGCAACAATTGGCACAGCCATACAGGCGGCCAGCTTTTGATTGTGGTGGGTGGCGAAGGTTTATATCAGGAAAGAGGGAAACCTGCACGCCGTTTAAAGCCCGGTGATATTGTGGAAATTGCTCCGGATGTGGAGCACTGGCACGGCGCGACTGCCGAAAGCTGGTTTTCGCATTTAGCAACGAACGGTAATCCGCAGACTAATAAAAATACCTGGCTGGAAGCTGTTTCGGATGAAGAATTTGCTGAAGCCAATAAGAAATAATGTTTATGATGGACAAAAACAAATTTCTGCAATGGATAATTCTTTTTGTTCTCACACTAAGTAGTACAAAAATGAATGCACAGGAGAATAAATTCAATCCGCATTTGAATGCTGGTGAACAGAGTCTGGTGAAGATTTCTTCATTAACTGCTATCGGAAATCTTGAAGCTTTGAAAATTCAGTTGAATGCCGGTTTAGATTCAGGTTTGACGATTAATGAAATTAAAGAAGTATTGGTTCAGTTATATGCATACTGCGGTTTTCCTAGAAGCCTGAATGCGATCAATACTTTTAGAACAGTGTTAGATGAAAGAAAATCAAATGGGATCAATGATATCGAAGGCAAGAAAATTATCATTGAAAATAATGTTGTTGATAGATACGAACAGGGTAGAAAAACACTTGAAGAGCTGACAAAAACTCCACAATCAAAACCGGCGCAAGGGTTTGGAGAATTTGCTCCACGAATTGATGCTTTTCTGAAAGAGCATTTATTTGCCGATATTTTTGTGAGCGATGTCCTCACTTACAAACAAAGAGAATTGGTGACTATTTCAGCTTTGGCTTCCTTAGACGGAGTAGAAGGACAGCTGCAATCGCATATCAGTATGGGAAAAAATACCGGTATTACTGAAGATCAATTAACACAGCTGGCTGATTTGATACAGGAATCTGTCAATAAAACTCAGGCCAATACGGTTCGGAAAATTATAGGAAAGCCCCTTGTTCCAATTATCGAAAATGATATGATGGTCCGTATTTCCGAAATTGAAATTGTCCCTGAGTTTTTAGAAGAATATAACTCGATTCTGAAAGAAGAAGCTTCGGCTTCGGTAAAGCTTGAGAAGGGAGTAATCGCTATTTTTCCGATGTATCAAAAGGAAAATCCTGGTCAGATAAGAATTGTAGAAATCTATGCTGACAAGGAGGCGTATCAGTTTCATTTGCAGACACCACATTTCCAGCATTATAAAACTTCGACTTTGAAAATGGTAAAATCCCTGAAATTAGTTGATATGGAAAGCCTTGACAAAGAGACAATGTCTAGGATTTTTGAAAAGCTATAATGCTATCATTCCTTCGGGATAGATCAACAAGACTTTCAGTAGAGACCTTCGGCAGCAAAATCTGATTTGCAGATAATAATTCTGAAGAAGGGAAGGCACAAAATCGTAGTATTTTTTTGCTTAAAAATCCCAACGAAAGTGAACTTCCCCTAAAAAGTTAGACACTTTTAAGGATATTTTTTTTATAAACTCTCTTAAAA
>NZ_JALAHD010000289.1 GCF_022712095.1 Chryseobacterium sp.
GAGTACAGGGTTAATTTTGTTAAAAAGCTTATTAAAGAAAGCGATATGAAAAAGATAACTTTAATGAATATTTATACAGAAGCAGGATTTTCTAATCAAGCTACTTTTAATAGAGTTTTTAAGCAGCTGGAAGGGATTACTCCATCCAAATATATCCTGCATAGAAAATCAGATATTAATTCAGATATAAAAGATTTATAAAAACATGTCAATTAATTTCATCACCAGAATAATTTGCACACAGGCATAGCAGTATCCCATTCAGGACAATAGACATAGCTTCCCATTTTCTTATGTTGCAGTTTCATAGTACTTAACAATTATATTATTACTCTAATCTCGGATTTTAAATAATCGAAGATTTTTTAGTAGCAGCCATTGAAAAAATAAAATCAAAGACAGATATGTTTGCCTAGTCTTTTTATTTTATCTTTGAACTCTGAATTTTACAATTTTCAATATAGTTGACACATATTTTAATACAATTTAAATAACTTATCAAGTAATGTAATCATAATCAAAAATTTACATTCCAATATCGTAATCAAATTTGACCACCAATTAACATTAATGAAAGCTCCTCAAGCAAATAAAATAGAAAAGAAACTTAAAATACACGGCGATACCCGAATCGATAATTACTTCTGGCTGAATGAAAGAGAAAATCCGGAGGTTATCAAATATCTGGAAGAAGAAAATACTTTCGCCGATGCTATGATGAAAGACACTGAAAAACTTCAGGAAGATCTTTTTGAAGAAATGAAGTCCCGATATAAAAAAGATGATGAATCTCTTCCGTATTTTTTTAATGCTTATTGGTATATCGTACGATATGAAGCAGGAAAAGAGCATCCTATTTTTTGCAGAAAATACAAGACCTTAGAAGATCCCGAAGAAATCATTCTGGACGTAAATATTCTGGCGGAAGGTGAAAGCTTTTTTGAAGTAGGGAGTGTAGCGGTAAGTCCTAACAATAAAATGACTTCTTTTTCTACGGATAATCTCGGAAGAAGAATCTATACTTTAAATTTTAAAAATCTGGAGACCGGCGAAATATTACCTGACAAAATCCCGAATACTACAGGAAAAACAGTCTGGGCACACGATAACGAACATATTTTCTATATCAGAAAGGATAAAAGCCTGCGTGCTTTTCAGGTGTACAGACACCGTTTAGGAACAGATATTTCAGAAGACATTCTTGTTTTCCATGAAAAAGACGAAGCTTTTGATGTAAATGTTTTTAAAACAAAATCACTGGAATATATCTTCATTGCAAGCTCAAGCAGCACCTCGGATGAACATTGGTTTATTCCCTCCCATAATGTTTCCGCTGAATGGAAAGTTATCCAGGAACGGATAGAAGACCTGGAATATTCCGTAGAACACTATGAAGATCAATTCTACATCATTACCAATGCTGATGATGCCGTTAATTTTAAAATTGTAAAAACCAAGATTGAAAATTGCGGAATAGAAAACTGGGTGGACGTTATTCCTCACCGTAAAGAAGTTTTACTGGAAGGCTTTGAAATCTTTAAAGATTATCTCGTCCTTGAAGAAAGAGAAAAAGGTTTACTGCAGATTAAAATTATTGATGAGAAAAATAATACTTCTCATTATCTTCCTTTTTCAGATCCCACTTACACGGCCTATATCGGAATTAATTTAGAATTTGATACCGAAGTATTACGATATGGATATACATCCCTGACTCAGCCAGGATCCACCTATGAATATAATATGAAAGAAGGTACTACCAAACTCCTTAAACAACAGGTAGTACTGGGTGGAAAATTTTCCTCTGAAAATTATATTTCCGAAAGGATCTGGGCAGATTCAAGAGATGGAAAAACGAAAGTTCCCATTTCATTGGTTTATCATAAAGACACTAAGAAATCTGCCGATACTCCTTTGCTTTTATATGGCTATGGAAGCTATGGTCATACTGTAGACGCAAGCTTTTCGAATGTAAGATTATCTATTCTGGACAGAGGATTTATTTATGCTATTGCTCATATACGTGGTGGAGAATATTTAGGCAGAGAATGGTATGAAGAAGGTAAAATGCTGGAAAAGAAAAATACTTTCTTTGATTTTATAGACGCTGCAAAGCACCTCATCAAAGAAAACTACACTTCTTCACAACATTTATATGCAATGGGAGGAAGTGCCGGAGGATTATTGGTAGGAGCTGTTGTTAATTATGAACCTTCCTTATTTAACGGAATTATAGCTCAGGTCCCATTTGTAGATGTAGTTACTACCATGCTGGATGAAACAATCCCATTAACTACCGGGGAATACGAAGAATGGGGAAATCCTAATGATAAGGAATATTATGAATACATGAAATCTTACTCTCCATATGATAATGTAGAAGCCAAAAGTTACCCTAATATACTTATCACTACAGGGTTACATGATTCTCAGGTACAATATTGGGAACCGGCTAAATGGACCGCTAAACTCAGAGAGCTAAAGACAGATAACAATATTCTCATATTCAAAACAGATATGAGTTCCGGCCATGGAGGAGCAAGCGGAAGATTTGAATCCCTGAAAGAAGATGCATTGGAATATGCTTTTTTATTAAAATTAGAAAATAAAAGAGAATGAACGAATCGGAATACTGGAAAAAAATAGAACAGTTCTTTGAAGATCATTTCCAGACGGAAAAAAATCCTCCTATTGAAACACTATTATTTTTAATAGGACTTCAGGAACTGGGAAGTGGCCAGCAAAAATATACCAAAGATGACAAAGTCAATTTAATTCATATTGCTGTATGTAGGCTTCTTGAGCCATTTGGATATTATAAATTCACTCATTATGAAGATGGGTGGCCACAATTTGAAAAACTGGAAGACTTACCTGAATTAAAGCCCAATGAGCAAAGCCTTCTCATGAAAAAGGCGATTATTCAATATTTTCAGGATGAAGAACTTTTATAAAATTCAGGAAAGCCTTTGGCTTTCCTGAATTTTTTTTAATTACTTATCAGAATCTCTTCAAGCTGATTCAATCCCATTGAAAGACCTTCTTCAAATCCCATTTCCAAAAGTTGTTTCATTACTTCTTCAGAAGAGAAATGAATATTAATCGTAACCTTCACTCCTTCATCTACACCTGTGAAACCAAACAGCCATTGAGCCGGAGGAAAATCTTCATTTACATTTCCTTTCTCATCACAAAATGTATTCGATCCATCGAAACTTCTGTGTTCCATAATTTCACCAAACTGAACCTGAGCATACATTTTTCCTCCATCCGGTCCTACCATCGCATAACGCCAGATGCCACCCTTCGTAAAATCCATCTGAACAGTTTCACATTTCCAGGGCTTAGGCCCCCACCACTGGTCCAATAATTCGGATTGGGTAAAATAATTCCATACTTCTGAAACATTGCTTTTGTAAACTTTCATTACATAGACAGCCTTTGAGTCAAAATCTTTGTTAAAAATGATATTAGATTCCATAATTAGTTATTTTAACAAACTTAGTTTTTTATTTCTAAGAAAGGCTTTTCATATGACAATTAATCCAATATTTATAAAAAAATGTTAAAACTCATACTTTTAAGAAAAAAAATACAATTTTTTGGCTCGTTTTTTGTTTATGAAGTCTTAAAATAATTATTTTTAACATTCATAATTCACAATAATTTGATAATGAATAATAAGTTCATCCCAATAATTTCAGTGTTTATGACAATTTCCCTCATTGTCTTCGTCACACTCCAATTTTATTGGCTGAAAGGATATTACGGGGCATTGGAACAGGACTTCTCTAATAAGGTATATTCCGCATTAGAAAACACCTCAAAAGCAGTTGCTGAAATAGAAGTGGAAAAATATCTGAATGATGATTTTATTAATTTCAGACAGAATGTCCTTGACAATAAAGATCAGCCTTCTTTAACCACTATCCAGCAGGTACAGGATTCGGGAACCCAAAGACAGATCATCTATTCCAAAAATATTATTGAAAGACAGCAGCTTCCTATTTCCCAACGCGGAGATTCACTGAATCTTACCAAGCTGTATACGGATGAAGCTGCCTATAAAATAAAAAGAGATACTACTCAACGGGAGCAGCTTACCTCTGAAATCAATCAGGATATTGAAAATGGAGATTACGCTATGAAAGAGTTTGCGAAAATTTATGGCAACAATCTTCCTATTACAAAAAGAGTTGATGAAAAGACGCTGGATTCAGTTCTTACAAAAGAATTGAAAATGAAGGGTATAACTGCAAAATTCGGATTTGGAATTCTTGATAAAAACAACAAACAGACAAGTGTTGCAGACAAAGATTTTAAAGAGAAAAAAGATAATAATTCTTATACATATCCCCTTTTTACGGATAAAAAAGACCGCACCTTATATACACTTGCTTTAGTATTTCCTAAAAAAGAATATTCACTCGCCATGAATAACTGGCCGATGTTATTGGGGACATTCCTTTCTCTATTAACGATTCTGGGCATTTATATTATTTCGATCAATTATATGATGAAACAAAAGAAGCTTGCAGAAGTTAAAACGGACTTCATTAATAATATGTCCCATGAGTTTAAAACGCCTTTAGCTACAATTTCTGTTGCTACCGATTCTTTGGCTAATGATAAAATAGCTACTAATCCGGAAAAGGTAAAATACTATTCAGGACTTATTAAGCAGGAGAATTTGAGAATGAAAAAGCAGGTGGAGAACGTTCTTAATATGTCTAAACTGGAAAGGAATGAAGTAAAGCTATTCTTAAAGGAAACCAACGTAAGAGAGCTTATCAAGGAAATCACTTCTTCTTTTGAGATCATTGTAGCCCAAAGAAACGGTTCTCTGACTTCAGAATTTACAGCCGAACGATATACTTTCAATGTAGATGAATTTCACTTGTCCAATACGTTAATCAACCTTTTGGATAATGCCAATAAATATTCTCCAGAAACACCTGAAATCAATATCAAGACACGGAATGAAGGCAATTGGTATGTTATAGAGATTTCAGATAAAGGAATGGGAATGGAAACCCAAAATAAAGGTAAAATATTTGAGAAATTCTTCAGGGAAGAAACCGGAAATGTACACAATGTAAAAGGACAGGGATTAGGATTATCCTACGTAAAAAAAATTATAGAACTACATAAAGGACAAATTATTGTAGACTCACATAAGGGAATGGGAAGTACCTTCACAATCAAACTTCCGATGGTTTAATAAAAAATAAAACAAATATAATATGAGCAACAGAATCTTATTAGTAGAAGACGATCAAAGTTTTGGAGCTGTATTGAAAGATTATTTAACAATAAATAATTTTGAAGTCACCCTTGCAACAGATGGAGAACAGGGGCTAAAAGAATTTACAGAAAACGAGTTTGACATATGCATTTTTGATGTAATGATGCCTAAAAAAGATGGGTTTTCATTAGCTGAAGATGTAAAAAAGATTGATAAAAATACTCCTATCATTTTCCTTACTGCAAGAAATATGAGAGAGGATATTCTTAAAGGGTACCAATTGGGAGCGGATGATTATATCACAAAACCATTTGACACCGAGTTGCTTCTTTACAAAATCAAAGCTATTCTTCAGAGAAGCTCTACTTTGGAAAATGAGGAGCAGGAACAGTTCAAAATAAGCAATATCTTCTTTGACTCTATGCTGAGACAGTTAAGAGTTGGAGATAAGGAATACAAGCTTTCACCAAAAGAAAATGAACTTCTAAAACTTCTTTGTATCCACCGTAATGATTTCATGCCAAGAGACCTTGCATTGAGAAAAATCTGGAAAAAAGAGAACTATTTTACAGCAAGAAGTATGGACGTGTATATTGCCAAACTTCGTAAGCTGTTAAAAGATGATGAAGGATTGGAAATTATCAACGTGCACGGAGAAGGATTCAGACTTTTAGTTAAGAATTAATTCTAAAATCAGATTATAAGCATTAAGTTAGCAAAGCATTTAAAAATGTTTTGCTAATTTTACATAATGTAATCTGATATGAAAAATATAATTATAGGAATTTTAGCGCTTGGATTCTTAAGTACTTCTTGTAAGAAAGACGAAAGACCGACTTATTTAAAAGACGAAGGCAAAGTTCAGCAAGTTACTTCTGTCACTAATAATTCGTCCAATGTTTCCCTTCTGAACCAGTCGGGATCAACAATGATAACCTCAGCAGGAATGAATCCTCCTCACGGACAGCCGGGACACCGGTGTGATATTCCCGTAGGACAACCGTTAAACCAGGCAGCACCGGTAGTCCCTAATAACAATGTAGTTCCCAATGCTATCCAGATAGATCCAAATACGATTACAGCGAATACCAGTTCCGTTCAAAAAACGAAGACAGCACCCGGAATGAATCCTCCTCATGGAGAACCAGGACATCGATGTGATATTCCTGTAGGACAACCTCTTAACAGTAAATCAGCCCCACAGCCAACTACAGGAACCATTCAAGGAACCCCTGCTCCAGCATCCTCTGAACAAAAACTGGCAGTAGGTGAAAAACCAGCATTAAACCCTCCGCATGGCGAACCTTTTCATGATTGTGCAATAAAAGTTGGGGATCCTTTGCCATAATTTTTGTAATTTTGCAGCGTGAAAGCATTCAGGTTTTTAACAATTCTTTTGTGTTTAGGTCTCTTTTTGATTCCTAAAGACATCCTGTATGCTCAATCCTCAAAAGAAGATTGCTGCCGTATCACAACAGCCACTGAAAAAAAAGATTGTTGCAAAAACCACAAAACTTCATCAGAAGGACATGGTAAGCATGATAAGAAAACATCATCATGTAATGACGACTGTTGTTCATCATGTATTATTTGTTATTCTTTTATAGAAATTCCTTCTGTTAATCATTCTTTCACTTCCTTACTTTCCGTTTACGACCTGAAGGAAAACCTAAGATTCCAATACGTGGATCCCTATATTTCCGATAGTCTGGAAGAAATCTGGCAGCCACCGAAGATAGGTTAATTATTACATGTAAAAAGTTCATCGGATTTCCCCATGAACAAGTTTTTAATTAATCTAAATTTAAATCAAATGAAATTATATATATCCAGGTTTATTCTTGGTACATTACTATTATCTATTCAATTACTATTTTCTCAGACGCTTACAAAAAATCAGTTTCAGGTAAAAGGGAACTGTGAAATGTGTAAGGAAAGAATTGAAACCACAGCAAAAAAAGCAGGTGCAAAAATCGCAAGATATTCTGTTGATACACAAACTCTGACGCTGGAAACAGACTCGAATATTTCTCCGGACACTATCCTGCAAAAAATAGCAGAAGCCGGACATGATAATGAAAAATTCAAAGCTTCAGACAGTGTTTATGAAAGTTTGCCAGCATGTTGTCATTATGAAAGAGGTACAACAGACATGAAAACCGCTCCTATGGAAGCACTAAATTTTAAAAAAGAAAATGAATTCTATGTAAAAGGAAATTGCTCGTCATGTAAAGCACGAATTGAAAAAGCAGCAAAAGATGCCGGAGCTGAAGCGGCAGACTGGAGCCCGGAAACCCAAAGCGTGATTTTAAATTTTGATCCGGCAAAAACTTCAGCAGATAAAATTCTAAAGAAGATTGCAGATGTAGGACACGATAATGAAAAATACACAGCCAAAGATGCAGTTTACAACAACCTTCCCGAATGTTGTCTGTATGACAGAGAAGCTGCTTTAGGTGTAAAAGGTTCAAAAGTCCATTTTGAAGAGGCTGAGCCCAGTTCCAACAATCACAGCCAGCATGAAAAGAATATTGAGGAAGTGAAATTATCCGCTTCAAAAGCATCTACTTCATTGAGTAAAAAAGAAGCCGGACTCGTTTTCAATATTGATAAAAAAGAATTATTAAAAGCAGCATGCTGCAACCTTTCCGAGAGTTTCGAAACCAATGCTACAGTAGATGTATCATTCAGTAATGCAGTAACCGGAACCAAGCAGCTTAAAATGCTTGGACTGGACCAGAAATATACAAGTTTAACCAAAGAGCTATTACCCGAAATCAGAGGACTGGCTTCTGCTTATGGACTGAATTTTATTCCCGGAAGATGGATTGAAAGCATTCAGCTTACCAAAGGAGGAAGCACGGTTACTAACGGGTATGAAAGCATCACAGGCCAGATTAATACGGAATTGCTGAAAAATGCTAAGGAACCGGAAACTTCTCTTAATTTATTTGCAGATTTAAACGGAAGAACAGAAGCCAACATCACCTATGTTGCTCCCATCAACGAACAATGGTCACAAACCATTTTACTGCACGGAAACGGAACTTTTGGGAATACGGATATGAATGATGACGGGTTTCTGGACCGCCCGAAAGGCACCCAGATTAATGCAGCTTATTTGCTTAATTATAATGACCTGGAAAAGTCAGGCTTAGGATCGCATTTCGGAATTAACTTTGTAAAGGATGAGAGAACCGCAGGGCAGACTTCTTTTAACAAACAGTTACCCCAAAATGAGCAGTCAGCATATGGTGTAGGAATCAATATCTCAAGATTTCAGGTTTGGAATAAAACAGGGTATGTGTTCAAAGGTAAGCCTTATCAGAGTTTAGGATGGATGAATCAGTACGTTTACCACCAGCAGGACAGTTTCTTTGGATTGAGAAATTATTCCGGAAAACAGAATACTTTTTATTCCAATTTGATTTTTGAAAGCATTATCGGAAATACCAATCATAAATATAAAGCGGGAGCAAGTTTTATGTATGACGGATACGATGAAACCTACCTTACCGATAATTATAAGAGAAATGAAATCGTTCCGGGAATCTTCGCAGAATATACATTAACCGGATTAAAATATACTTTGGTAGCAGGTGCAAGAGCTGACTTTCACAACCTTGCAGGAACTCAGTTCACACCAAGGGTAAATTTCAAATATGATTTCACTCCTAAAACCATTTTGAGGCTTTCAGCCGGAAGAGGATTCAGAACAGCATCTGTTTTTGCTGAAAACCAACAGTATTTCGCTTCTAACCGTACTATTCAGATCATACCGAATGGAGGAGATATTTATGGTTTAAAGCCTGAAATTGCGTGGAATTATGGAGCCAGTTTACAGCAGGAATTCAAAATATTCGGCAGAAAATCAACCATTATTGCAGATTTCTTCAGAACAGATTTCCAGAATCAGGTGTTAGCAGATCTTGATCAGTCACCTCAGCAGCTCGTATTTTATAATTTAGACGGAAAATCTTTTGCCAATAGCTTCCAGACTCAATGGGACTTCATCCCTTTAAAAAACTTTGATGTAAAAATAGCCTATAAATATTATGATGTACAGGCTGATTATGAAACAGGAAGAAGACAGGTCCCTTTCATGGCCAAGCACAGAGGCTTTGTTAATTTGGCTTATTCTACTAATAAAAATGATAAGGGCGGATTCTGGAGTTTTGACACTACACTTAATTGGGTAGGTAAGCAGAGACTTCCTTATACTTCAAGTAATCCGGCAGAGTTTCAGTTACCTGAATACTCCAGCTCTTATGCTGTTCTCAACGCTCAGGTTTCAAAGAATTTCAACAAAAAAATCAGAGCTTATTTAGGAGGAGAAAACCTCACTTCTTATTCTCAGAAAAATGCAATAGTAGATTTCAGAAATCCTTTCGGAAATTATTTTGACGGAGGAATGGTATACGCTCCTATTATGAAAATCAATCTTTATGTAGGATTAGACGTAACATTCTAAAATTTTTTTTCTACAGATATAAGCATGATGTCAATTTTTTACTAGGCAGACATCATGCTTTTTTGTATTTTTAATTAAGATAGAATACATATGATCACACAAGAATTCATTTTTGAAGACCATTACAAGAAATTAGGATTTGGAATTTTTTCTGAAAACACTCTGAAATACATCCACGAAAACCGATTCAAGCCTTATATTAAAATTTTTTTTGCCCCTGAAGGTTATGAGCTAAGAACGGATTTCACTCATTATAAAACAACGGGGCCTACTCTATTTTTCATCAATACCAATCAATATCTTGAAGTTAAGAAAGGTAAAGAAGATTCATTCCTGATTTATTATAACCGTGATTTTTACTGTGTACAGATCCATGATAAAGAAGTAGCCTGTGACGGGCTTTTATTCAATAATATTTTTGAAATTCCAAAAATAGAGCTGGATGACAAAGAAATGAATACCATAAAAACTTTGTTTAATAACATCTATGATGAGTTGGAGGGTAAAGAATCTTCCAGAGAGGAAATGATAAGAACCTATTTGAAACAAATTATCATTCGCGCAACTAGGAATTGGAAGAAGCAAAATATAGATAACAGGAATGAAAACATAACCCATAATGATATTGAGTTATTCAGGAATTTCAGCAGGCTTTTGGAGATCCATTTCAGAGAAAAACATACCGTAGCTGATTATGCCGAGCTTCTTCATCTCGCTCCCAAAACTTTAACCCACAAGTTCAAAAGCCTGAATATAAATTCTCCTAACCAGTTTATTATTAACAGAATTTTACTGGAAGCAAAAAGACTTCTGTTTTATACGGATAAGCCGGTAAAAGAAATCGCCTATGATTTAGGCTATGAAGACCCTGCCTATTTTAACAGGCTTTTCACCAGTAAAGTAGGAAGCACACCTACTAATTTCAAAAAAAATTACTCTGTGGGAAAATAGTGCAATACTTAAGGTCAATTGTCTATTTATTCGAGTTCTCAGACACCATAAATTTGTCATATCAAAATCAAACAAATCATTAATATTAAAAACAATCATTATGAAACGTAGCGCAACAGCCGTTTGGAACGGTAACATTAAAGAAGGTAAAGGACATTTAACTACACAGAGTACTACTTTGAATAAAACTCAGTATTCTTTCAGCAGCCGTTTTGCTGAGGGCGTGGGAACAAACCCTGAAGAACTACTGGCAGCAGCCCATGCAGGTTGCTTCACTATGAAATTAACTGCTGAACTTTCGCAGGCTGGTTTCACTGCAGAGGAGTTAACAACAAAATCTGTAATCACTCTTGATCCTCAGATAGGAAAAATTACGAAATCTGAATTGACTTTAACTGCAAAAATTCCAGGGATTTCGGAAGAAGAATTCCAGAAATTCGCCAAAATAGCAGAGGAGGGATGCCCTGTAAGTGCCGCTTTCAATTTTGAAATTACGCTCAATGCAACATTAGCTTAAATCATATTACAAACAATCAAAAACAAAAATTATGTCAAAAAATTCACTACCCGCAGCGCAAGATCCAAGTATTTTAAGAGAAATAAGGTCCTTCCTTAAAGACTTAAACAGTGGAGGAGGAAAACCTATCGAAGAAATGTCTCCGGAAGATGCAAGGCTGGTATTAGTCGGCGCACAAAATTCAGTAAGTTATGATTATTCCGATATTGAAGACTCCGAAAGAACAATCACTCAGGATGGTATTACCGTAAATATTCATGTGGTTAAACCTAGAGGAGCAAAAGACGGGCTTCCTGTATTTATGTTCTTCCATGGTGGAGGATGGGTTTTGGGAGACTACCCTACTCACAAGAGACTGGTAAGGGATTTAGTTGTAAAAAGTGGTGCTGTAGCTGTATTCCCAGACTATACACCTTCACCGGAAGCTCAATATCCGGTTGCTATCAATCAGGCTTATGCAGCAACAAAATGGGTGGCTGAAAACGGTAAAGAAATAGGAGTTGACAGTTCAAGATTAGCTATTGCAGGTAACAGTGTAGGAGGTAATATGACTGCTGTTGTAGCATTACTTGCCAAGGACAGAAAAGGTCCTGAGCTTAAACAACAGGTTTTATTATGGCCCGTAACGGATGCGGACTTCACAAGAGAATCATGGGAAAAATATGCTGAAGAAAGATTCCTTACAGCTCCATTGATGAAATGGATGTGGAATAATTATACTTCTGATCTGGGACAGAGAAAAGAAAAGTATGCATCTCCATTCCAGGCTTCCTTAGAAGAGCTGAAAGGTTTACCTCCAGCATTGGTACAAGTAGCTGAAAATGACATTCTTCATGATGAAGGAGTAGCTTATGCCAGAAAACTTGATGAAGCGGGAGTACCTACTACAATTACAGATTTTAAAGGATTTATTCATGATTATGGTTTATTAAATCCTATTTCACATGTTCCTGCTATTCAGGAAGCATTATCTCAGGCGGCACTTGCCCTCAAGGAGGCTTTGTTCAGATAATATAAAATCCGGATAGCCATTACCCTGATTATATAAAAAAATATACCGATCGGTATATTTTTTTATATATTTGTTTTCGTTTTCTATTTAATATGTCAAAAGCAGATAAAACAAGACAGTTCATTATTGAAAAAACAGCCTCTTTATTCAATTGTAAGGGTTATGCTTCTACGTCCATTTCAGACATCACAGAAGCTACGGGACTTACAAAAGGAAGCATTTATGGAAACTTTGAAAATAAAGAAGAAGTTGCTCTTGAGGTTTATAAACATAATGCGGCCTTGGTGAGCAAACACATGATGTGTTCTTTTGGAGCACAATATTCAACCTGTCTCGATAAACTTAGGGCTATGGTGGACTTCTACAAAGAGAACTGGGATATTGTATATTCTACGGGAGGATGTCCCTTAATGAATGCCGCTACTGAAGCCGACGATACTTTCCCTACGCTTAGAACACAGGTTAAAAAATCTTTTGAGGAGTGGGCAGATAAAACAGCTGAAGTAATCCGTGAGGGACAGTTGAACGGAGAAATAAGACAAGAATATGATGCAGAAGAATACTCCTACTTATTTATCATGCTGATAGAAGGTGGGCTTTTGCTTTCAAAAACGAGCGGAGAGAAGAAATATCTGGATCTTGTTCTAAACAGGATACTTATTATTATTGACGGGGAGCTCACGGCTTAGCCTTAACTACAAAAGAATTTAAAAGAAAACCTCTTATTATAAAAGAACAAGATTAATAACTATCTATGAAAAGAGTTGTCATTACAGGACTTGGAGCAGTAACACCACTGGGAAACAATGTCGAAGATTTTTGGAAAAATAGCATTAACGGAAAAAGCGGTGCTGCCCCTATTCGGCATTTTAATGCTGAGAAATTTAAAGTTCAGTTCGCTTGCGAATTAAAGGACTTTAATCCAGGAAATCACTTAACCCATCAGGAAATCAAGAGAAGTGATCTCTTCACTCAGTATGCCCTTTATGCTTCCTCGGAAGCTATCCAAGATTCCGGTCTGGAGCTGGAGAAAATGGATCCGTTCGACACGGGTGTAATCTGGGGAACGGGACAAGGCGGAATGCTCACTTTCGAAAATGAAGTGACAGAATTCAATCTTGGAGACGGAACCCCACGTTTTAATCCTTTCTTTGTACCTAAATTCATAGTTAACATGGCTTCAGGGATGATATCCATGAAATTTGGGCTTCGGGGAATCAATTACACAACAGTTTCTGCATGTGCTACAGGAAATACGGCATTAATGGATGCCTTTAATTATATCCGCTTAGGAAAAGCCAAAGCAATCATCAGCGGAGGGTCAGAAGCTGCAATTACCCCTGCTTCAGTAGGTGGCTTCTCTGTAATGAAAGCTATGTCAACAAGAAATGAAGATTACCTTAGTGCAAGCCGTCCTTATGATGCTGACAGAGATGGTTTCGTAATGGGAGAAGGTGCTGGAGCTCTAGTTCTTGAAGAATATGAGCATGCTAAAAGCCGGGGAGCAAAAATTTATGCAGAACTTGTGGGTGCTGCTATGACCGCTGATGCTCATCATATGACCGCCCCACATCCTGAAGGAGTGGGTGCCATTAAAGCTATGCAGCTAGCTATTAAAGAAGCGGGTGCTAATATTGAAGAAATCAACTATATTAATCCCCATGCAACTTCAACTCCACTTGGGGATCTCCTTGAACTGAAAGCCATCAATAAACTTTTCAAAGGAAGTCAAAATCTTGATATCAGTGCTACTAAATCCATGACCGGACATTTATTAGGTGCTGCAGGTGCTGCGGAAGCGATACTTTCTATTAAAGCTATCCAGAATGGAATTATTCCGCCGACCATTAATGTTCAAAATGTGGATGAAAATATTCCACGGGATATCAACATTGTTTTCAATGAAGCGAAAGAAAAAAACATCAATTTCGCTTTAAGCAATGCTTTTGGATTCGGAGGTCACAATGCAACCTTGGTATTCAAAAAATTTAACGGGGCATAAAATAAAAAAGCAGTCATTTCTGACTGCTTTTTTATGATTTCAACCATTCCGAGGAGGAAAGGTAGTTTTGATCAGGATAATAAATAAAAAGACAATTTTTTCCTTTTATCGTATTGATGATAGGTTCGGATAAAGATCTCGGTAAAGCAGGACATCCCCAGCTTCTTCCGATTCTTTTATGCACACTCGCAAATTCTTCACTTACATAATCCGCTCCATGCATTACAATCGCTCTTTTGAAAGCAGCATCATTAAACCCTTTATCCATTCCAAGCAATTTCAAAGAATAACCGTTGTCTCCTTCATAGGTCGTATCTGTAATATAAAACCCTAAACTGCTTTGATATGAACTTTCAGTATTGGAAAAATTCTCAGCAAATTCTTCTCCTGTATTTTTTCCGTGAGCCACTAATGAATTAAACAGGACTTTTCTCTCATTGATATCAATTACCCAAAGTCTCTTTGTATTGGAAGATAAAGAAAAATCACAAATAGTTAAAAGATGGGCATCAGGATCAAGCATTCCAGCTTTTTTCAGATTTTCAAATCCTAAAATTCCTTTTGAAAACGCTTCATAATTTAATTTGTGCTCATTTTCAAATCCTATTGAATTATAAAGTTCTTCTGAGGAAGTAACTTCTGTATTGGTTTTTGTTGTTTTTGTTGTGGTTATCGTTTCAGTTTTTTTAGTACCGCTGATTTCTTTTTTAGTATCTACTTTTCCATTGGAAAGGTAAAATGAAGTCGTAATCATGTAAACGATACCTAATGCACTATATAATCCTTTCATCCCTGTTAAATATAAATTTCGACTGCAAAATTATAAAAACATAATTATCAATACGTTAATATGAAAAAAGTTTAACTCTATTTAAGAAACTTTAACTCCTTAATTTTCAATAAAAATCAAATTATTTTGAAGAATCCGGAACAAATTCCAGACTTATTGAGTTCATACAATACCTTAAACCGGTAGGTTTTGGACCATCATCAAAAACATGCCCCAAGTGGGAATCACATCTTTTACAAAGCACTTCCACCCTATCCATTCCATAGGATACATCCCGCTTATAATATACTCCTTCCTTATCGGCTTCAAAAAAACTCGGCCATCCGCAACTGCTTGCAAACTTGGAAGTGGAACGAAATAAATGGTGTCCACAGACCGCACAATAATAATCTCCAATTTCATCAAATTCATTATACTTTCCGGTAAAAGCCCTTTCTGTTGCCGCTTCTCTAGCCACCGCATACAACTCTGGTGACAGGATTTTTTTCCATTCCTCATTGGAAACAGTCAGTTTTGCAGTATCAGTTCTCGAATAATATGGATTGTTTTTTGCTTCTTTATTTTCCATAGGAGTAGATTTAACAGGTTTTTGTGTCTGCGAACACATTTGCAGAAAAATGATCAATGATATGGAAATTAAAATTTTCATATAAATTGTTTTGATAATCCGTATGTTTCTAATGACACCATTGAATCTAAAAGATCAGTTAAATAGAAAATCTCTTAGTTTCATAATCAAAATTACTAAATTTGATAGAATATGAATGATGAAGCCAAAAGAAAACAGCTAAGAAAATATAAAGCATTTGCCACAGGACTTTTTCTGGTAATGGCCATTACTTTTATTTTAATGACTATTTTACAGAAGACCACCGATTCTCATTGGATCGGCTATGTACGAGCTTTTTCGGAGGCGGCAATGGTAGGTGCCCTTGCTGACTGGTTTGCGGTAACCGCTCTTTTCCGTCATCCGCTAGGATTACCTATTCCCCATACCAATCTTATTGAGAACAGCAAACAGAAACTAGGTGACAACCTGGGAAGTTTTGTTGTAACAAACTTTCTTTCTCCACAAAATATCAGACCTTATATCCAAAAACTCAAAGTTTCCAATTATGTAGGGGAATGGCTCGCAAAAGAAAAAAATCAGGATATACTGATTGCCAATATTTCAGATATCGTATTAGATATACTGAATAAGCTTGAGGATTCTTCCGTAAGTAATTTTATAAGTAAAAAAGTTTCTGAAATGGCTTCCGACATTAAGCTCAATGCTATTGTAGGAAACGGAATCCATTATATTCTGGAAAAAAATGACCATCAGAGAATTATAACCAATCTCTCAAAGCAGATCAAAGATTATATCATTGAAAATGAAGAGATGATCCAGGAAAGGGTACAAAAAGGAAGCTATTCATTTGTTCCCAAATTCATTGATAACAAAATTGCTGATAAAATTGCAAGCGGCCTTTCTGATTTTTTCCGTGAAATCGAAGAAGATCCCCAGCATGAAATCCGTACATTGATCACCAAAAAAATCTATGAATTCTCTGTAGACCTCAAACAAGATCCAAAATGGGAAAATGAATTTAATTCAATCAAGAAAGATCTGCTGAATAATGAAAGACTGGATCAATATTCCAATGACATCTGGATTTCCATCAAAAAAACTATAATCAAAGAATTGAAAGAAGAGCATTCTTCCCTTAAATCTTATATTACTAAAAATCTCAATGAGTTTTCACAAAATCTCAAAACAGATGAAGTGTTTCAAAATAAAATAGATCACTGGGTACGCTTAACAGCTTATAAATACATTCTAAGGAATACTCATCAATTTGGGAACCTCATCAGTTCCACTGTCGGAAACTGGCAGGGAAAAGAACTGAGTGAAAAGCTGGAGCTTGAAGTTGGAAAAGACCTTCAGTTTATCCGGGTAAACGGAACCCTGGTAGGAGGCTTGGTAGGTCTTATCATCTACACCATCGCTCATTTTTTCATTTAATAAATAAAAAAACAAAGCATCCGATAAACATACAGAAACGGATACTTTGCCTTCTAATAATCAAATAACAAGACTTAACTCTTAAAATTATCTAATAGCTAAAACTCATTGAAACAGTGTAATACCTCCCATTTCCCCGTACATATTCTGCATCTCGTACAGTGAACATAGAGGTAGGAGTATAATAGGTTTTATTTAATACATTCTCTATTCCCAACCCAAGTTTTAATGATTTATTGAACTGGTAACTTCCTTCAAAATTGAAAAGTCCAAAAGATTTTACCGGTCCCTGTCCCTCTTCATATTTTCCTGTTTTTACATCGGGCTTAAAACGGTCTCTTTCGAATGAATGCAAATAATAAACGCCTAAATGCAGTTTATTAAAATCATATTTCACATAAGAATTGAGCCTTGGTGCTGCGATACTGGTTCCATTCAAATATTTCTTTCCTTCTTCTTCATATTTTTTTCCTTCCTGATAAGTATAGGCTCCTCCAATATTCAGTCCCTTAAAAAGATAGGCATCTGCTGTGATCTCAACTCCTTGTACATACTGAGGGGTACGGTCTACCACCCAAAATCCATTGGAAGAAACCAATTCTGTTCCCAACTGTGTATAGTTGTAAAAATAACTTGCTGAAAGGTTAAGCCACTGAGTCACTTTACTGTTAATCCCAATTTCATAACTATCCACTACTACCGGCTCCGTTTCTATCTGACTCAGTACATTACTTTTTGCATCCCGTAATGTTCGTCCCAGATCATAAATACTAAATCCCCTTGAATAAGATGTATATAGTTGAAGAGGATCTGCCAAATGGTAATTTAACCCTAAGTTATAAGACCAATTGGTATATCTAAGCTTCCCGCCTTCCACATCATAGGGAATATCTTTTCCTGATGGAAGTGTAGAATAACTGGGCACATTTACCTGTATCCAGTCCCATCGTACTCCTGCTTTCATGGAAAGATCATCGGTAATGAATATTTTACTCTGTACAAACGGAGCAAAAGATAAGAGTTCAAGTTCCGGAACCCAGATACGTCCATCCACCAAGGGCTGTGAAGTATTTTCCTTTAAGGCATCAATACCATAGGTCAGAGATATTACAGGAGTATTCCCCTCTTTAAATTGAGTAGTAAAGTCTGCCCTGAAACCATACTTTTTATCTAAAATGGTCGATTGTCCCCCGGTTTTCCATCGAGGCGGCTCCCTGTAATCATAGATAGTGTATAGATCCTGAAAATAAAGAGAAGTATTTAAAGAGGTATTCTTGAATATATTTTTATTGATATAAGAAATATATCCGTTATGATTATACCTTGTTCCTTCTTTCACTCCTACACGATCCCCCAATTTCCCTAAAGATGGGGATTCTCCATATTTTCCTTTATCAAGAATATATTTTGAGTCCTGTAAACTGGAAAAAAAGTTATACATCAATTCCACTCGACTGTCTTCATTTATGGTATATCCAATTTTTGCAAAAGCGTTATTCATATTTGTTTCTCCCAGTCCATATCTTGGGCTCTGAACCAATCCTTCTCCGTCCAGCTTTACACCACTTCTTGTAAAATCATAGTTGACAAAGTAATCCCATTTACTAACCTTACCATATAAGCTTTGAGAAACCCTGTAGCCGGCTCCGCCATCAGATTTAAACATTTTATTATTAAATAAGTCATGACCGGTAAAGCTAAAAGTTGTATTCCCGGAAATGGTCTTATTACTATTATCTTTTTTAGTGATATAATTAATAAGCCCTCCTTCTGCCCCGTTCCCATATATGGAAGTTGCTCCTTTTACTACCTCTACTCGTTCTATAATGGCAGGGTCTATGGTTCTTATATTACGATCCGATTTCCTTAAAGGACTTGACTGGGGAATTCCATCGATCATCACAAGAACATCCCTTCCGCGGAGAGTCTGCCCCCTGTTTCCCATCTGATTATTTCCAAAAGCCATTCCCGGTATCGTATAAGCCAGGATATTGCTCAGATCAGGAGATATCAAAGATTGCTCTGCAATTTGTTTCCTATTGATAACAGAAACCGTAGAAGTCGATTTTTTCAACATTTCCGGCGACCTGGTTGCTGTTATTATAACCTCATCCAGGTTATTACTTTTTATGGAATCTTTCTTTTCCTGGGCATAATAAAAAACTGGTGAAAAAGAAATGGCCAATAAAAAATAATTAACTTTTTTCATATACATTTATTTAGAATAAACAAAAATAAAAAAAGCATTAAAAACATTTTGTTAAGGATATTAACCGAATACCTTTACATTAAGCATAAATGCCTTAATTATTAAATGTAAATAATTAAATATTTAAACTCATAGATATTTATGAGTACTGTATATTTAAATCAAGAGAAATAGAAATAGGGGCATGATATTTATCACTAAAGAAACTGACAGTGTGTAAACAAAGTTTTTACAGGTGGAATTATAAAATCTATGTTAAATTCAATACTTTTGTAAAAAATCAGTTCAAAATGGCAAAGCAAGAAGATGTTTTCAAGAAGGTGATCTCTCACGCAAAGGAATATGGTTTCATTTTTCCATCCAGTGAAATATACGATGGTTTATCCGCTGTATACGATTATGGACAAAATGGAGCCGAGTTAAAGAATAATATTAAACAATATTGGTGGAAAGCTATGGTACAGCTTAATGAAAATATTGTGGGGATAGATTCTGCAATTCTTATGCACCCTACCACTTGGAAGGCTTCAGGCCACGTAGATGCCTTCAATGACCCTTTGATTGACAATAAAGATTCTAAAAAACGTTTCAGAGCAGATGTTTTAGTGGAAGATTATTGTGCTAAAATTGAGGAAAAAGAGAAGAAAGAGATAGAAAAAGCTGCCAAAAGATTCGGTGATTCTTTTGATAAGGAACAATTTGAAACTACCAATCCCAAAATATTAGAGTACAGAGCTAAAAGAACTTCCATCCTTGGCCGGTTAGCCAAGTCTTTAGAGAACGAAGATCTGGCTGATGTAAAAGCACTGATCGAAGAGCTGGAAATTGCTGATCCTGATACCGGTTCTAAAAACTGGACGGACGTAAGACAGTTCAACCTTATGTTTGGAACTAAATTAGGTGCTTCCGCTGAAAATGCTATGGATCTTTATTTAAGACCGGAAACAGCACAGGGTATCTTTGTGAACTTTCTGAATGTTCAGAAAACGTCCCGTCATAAACTTCCGTTTGGTATTGCCCAGATAGGAAAAGCTTTCAGAAATGAAATCGTTGCAAGACAGTTTATTTTCAGAATGCGTGAATTCGAACAAATGGAAATGCAATTTTTTGTAGCTCCGGGAACAGAATTGGAATTCTATGAAAAATGGAAGGAGACCCGTTTAAAATGGCATCTGGCTCTTGGCCTTGGAAATGATAATTACAGATTCCACGATCATGAAAAGCTAGCCCACTATGCGAATGCTGCCGCGGACATTGAATTTAATTTCCCGTTTGGATTCAAGGAACTGGAAGGGATTCACTCAAGAACGGATTTCGACTTAAAGGCACATGAAAAACATTCAGGAAGAAAATTACAGTTCTTTGATCATGAAAGAAATGAAACCTATGTTCCTTATGTAGTAGAAACATCCGTAGGTCTTGACAGGCTATTCTTAGCTGTATTCTCCAACTGCTTAAAAGACGAAGTATTGGAAGATGGTTCAGAAAGAACAGTTTTATCTCTTCCGCCTGCGATTGCTCCAATCAAAGCCGCTATACTTCCTTTAATGAAAAAAGAAGGAATGGGCGAATATGCAGAAAAAATCTTCAATGATCTGAAATATGACTTCAACCTTATTTATGAAGAAAAAGACAGTATCGGTAAACGTTACAGAAGACAGGACGCTATCGGTACTCCCTACTGTATCACTATAGATCATGATTCTCTTCAGGATAATACGGTAACATTGAGAGACAGAGACACTATGGTTCAGGAAAGAGTTCCTGTTTCTGAGCTCAGAAGAATTATTGATGAGAAAACAAATTTCCGAAATTTACTTTCAAAAATATAGAGTAAAGGCCTTGATTTTTTCAAGGCTTTTTATTTTCATATGATTTTTTTAAATAGATTTGTCTCATAACTTTAACTCTGAAAGCACATGTGGCTAATCATACTCCAGGGCGTTCTGCTCTCGCTCATCCTTATCATTATTCTTATATATACCTTAGGGTATGGCTATTTATTCAGTGGTATTGCAAAAACCTATTTAAAGGGAAAGTCAAGTGCCAATATCGATGACGGAAAACTATTTCCAAAAAATATTATTGCAACACAACAACCTAAACCGTGGGAAAAATCTGAGAAATATAACAAGATACAACTACCTAAAATCTTAGTTGAAGATTTAATTAAAAGTAACACCGCTTCTTTCCTGGTTATTAAAAATGAAAAATTAGTTCATGAACAATACTGGAACGGTTATGATCAATCCTCTAAAACCAATTCATTTTCTATGGCTAAGGCCGTTACGGTAATGCTTTTGGGGAAAGCTCTAGAAGAAGGGAAAATCGATAGCCTGGATAAAAAATATACTGATTTTTTCGAAACGTTCAAAAATAAAGAATATGGAAACCTGCTATCTTTAAAGAATCTGGCTCAAATGGAAGCGGGACTGGACTGGGAAGAAAATTATAAGAACCCTTTCTTACCCAACGCCAAAGCTTACTATGGAAAGAGTCTGATCAAAGCCACTTTTCCGAGAAAATTTAAAGAAAAGCCGGGTGCAAGGTTTGAATACCAAAGCGGCTCAACACAGCTATTGGGATTCGCGGTAAGAAAAGCTCTGGATCAGTCTTTGGCGAGCTATTTATCCGAGAAATTCTGGATTCCTCTAGGTATGGAACACAATGCTGAGTGGAGTGTGGATGACAGTGGAATGGAAAAGACATATTGCTGTATTCATTCCACCTCCAGAGACTTCGCAAAGCTCGGACAGCTCTTCCTGAATGATGGCAAGGTAGGAAATAAACAAATTCTGAACCTAGAGTTCATAGAACTCATGCGAACACCTACTCAAAAATCAGAAGAAATATACGGGATGGGGCTTTGGGTCAATAATGACAATCCCATCCAACATTATTACTTTCTTGGACTTCAGGGGCAATACATCATTATGGTTCCTGAGTACCATATGGTCATCATAAGGACAGGGAGCTTTAATAATCTTCCAAAAAATGACAGGGGAAGGCCAGATCAAGTGAGATTTATCGTCAATGAAACCGTTCCGGTCTTCAAACATTTGTAGCCCCTCTCATACGGCAAATGAAATAATATAGCCCCCGATCATTATAATCAAGGGCTATATAAAATATACAAGGTTAATAAATTGTTGTTCTCTTATCAATCAGGTCAATACCCAAATTCAAC
>NZ_JALAHD010000290.1 GCF_022712095.1 Chryseobacterium sp.
ATCTAATTATTATAATATTTCAGACTTTAAGAGTATATGGGAAGAGACTAAAACAGGTGGAATTTCATACCCAGGAATGGAGTAATCATGAAAAGGCTGGGAAAATATATTCTTGATGGTATCGATACTAAGCTGAATACTGGTGCTGGAATATTTTAGAGTTATTAGTTGAGGTGATATTTTAGATAAGAGTAATAACAGCCATTTTGAAGCCTGAAAAGTTTGAAATTAAATTAGTTTACACTCAAAAATTAAAATTATGATTCCCCATTTTGTCCTGCCCGGTGAAACTCTAGAAAGTATTTCTGAAGAAATTCAATTAGAGAATCCCCAGTACCTGAAAGAATATCATAATCAACATTGTGCGAGACAAGAGCGAATAGAAGAAGAGCTTATTCCAGGCCATAGACTTATTATGCCTGGAATAGATAAAGTTCGGGAGTTTAATAACAGGAATGATGCCCCCTTTAAGAGCCTTGAGAAAAATCCAGTATTAAAATTCAATCCTGAAAATCTACACACTCAATATAAAGTTGAGATTAAGGAAAATCAGCAAGGTGAGGGAATAAAAAATGTTTCACAAACTATTTCTTATACGGTTACTTTACAATGGTATGAGGCAAATAAGCAAGAGCATTTATTTCATTGTACAAGAGAAGGATTTGTAAGTAATGAAGGAAAAATGGGGAATCTTGCTCGGAAATGTGTAGAAGTATTAAATCCCCTGCTTATAAAAACAGATCTAAAGGGCGAAATTTTGAATGTGGCCCTAAGACCTGAAATTCTTGAAAATTTTAGAGAAACTAAAAGAGATTTACTTGATAAGTTCCCGGATCAATATGCAGAAAGATATATTGAAGAATTGGAGTATGTGATTAATAATGCTGCATTATTCGACGAGAGAATGAAAACTGATCTTTTTATAAAAACGTATTTTGGACCCTTAAGAAGTAAATTTGAAAATGGAATATCAGTTTTCAGTAAGGATATAGGTGAGGAAAACGTATCACTTGAAGTCATCCAGAAAGCAGATAAAACAGATTCGGGTGAAAAAATTAACCTTTTACAAAAAGCAAATCTTGAGATTCCGGAGGTTGATTACAAAGGAAACTATGTTCTTTCATCTTCAGACGGAATTATTGAAAAGGCTGAAATTCAATATGATATTTCTCTTTATGGTGTAAAGTATGTCACGCGTATTATTCTTAGTGAGGTTGTTAAATAGTTGTAAATCAAATTGATGATGTGTTGGAAATATCTTATGTCGTAGAATTACGACACAAAATCGTAGAATTACTACAATTTTTCAGATTTAGATTTAAAAATTTTCAGAATGATAAAAGGCATTATATCTTTGCCAAACAATCACCAAATCATAAAATATTAACAATTAAAATTTACTATTATGGCAGCAAATTCAAGAGGAATTCTAAAATTTAATGGTAGTGAAGGACAAAAACTATTGAAATTAAATTATAGTGTGTCCAGATCTACAGACGTATCAGGAAGAGTAGCCTCAGATCCATCCAACGCAATTATCAAATTAACTGTAGAAGCTACAGAGAAATCAGATATCTTAGAAAGTTTACTTAACGGAAAATATTAGCCTACAAGTGGCGAAATCACATTTAATAAATCTCATGAAGAAGGAACGTTGATTACTTTGAACTGGGAAAACGGATATGTTATTCAACATGAAGTAGACTTCGATGCAATAGACAGTAACAATATGCTGATCAGTTTTATTGTAAGTGCAGAGAAGATTAACTATGGTAATGCTGCTTACGAAGGTTTATGGCCAACAAGCTAATACAAATATCAAATTTACATTCATATAGAAGACTGTCCTTTGTAAGGCAGTCTTTTTTGCCTGCACTGAAGGTGAAGGTTTTGTTTAAGTTGTTGTTTATTAATTTGTTAAATATGGAATTTGATTAAATAATTTTTCATAACTTTAAACACACCGCAATTACAAAATCATGTCAGCTAAACCAAAAAGAATGCAGGATTTCTCATTCTCTGCATTTCAGAATAAAGAAAATAATAAAAACATCATCGAATCCCAAACTTGGGTAGAATTGTTACTGTTTAGAAAAGGATATCCTGAACAGCAATAAAAAATGATGAAGATGTAGAATCTTATTTTCCTTCGGATTAATAATCAATAAAAAAACATCAATTATATAAATTTAATTATTGAAATGAGTTTCATTTCATGAAATATAAAAACATTAATATTTAGAAAAAAAATAATGGGAGTACTAGTAACCAACGAAACGGTAAAACAGCTTTTTCATATTGCACAGTCAATAGCAAGGGAAAATTATAATGCTACTTACGGAGGACCGCATATATTACAGGCTTTAATGCATAAAGATATAGGGCTTAATGAATTTCTTAAAAATATAGATAAAGATCCCGGATATTTTTATGAGTGGGCAGATGTGCGTATAGAAGATTATCCTAAAACTACGCATTTACCGGATGAAGTAAAGGAAGACGAAACAGTTGATGTTCTTGTAGAAGAAGCTGATGATATAAGATTGAAGCTGGGGTTGGACGAAATAACCCCCATATGTATTTTAACGGCTATTGTTAAACCGCAGGTGGCTTTTTCATTACAGCAGTTAAAATCTCTTCCGCTTAGAGAGCATGAGATATTTAATTTATACAGAAAGGATATTCCATATGGCTCTTCTGAAGACAATGAGTTCTCTTCACTATTCTCCAGTTCATCGGATTTTTCTGATTCGTCATTTCCTTCCATAAAAAACTATTGTGTGGACCGTACAGCGCAGGCTAGGCAAGGGGCTTTGGAAAATATCATAGGCAGAGACAAAGAACTGAGAATGCTGGTGGAGATCTTATGCAGAAGAACTAAACCGAATGTTATTATCATAGGAGAACCTGGAGTTGGTAAAACTGCACTGGTGGAAGGTTTTGCAACTGAAATTATTAAAGGAAATGTTCCTGAAATGCTGAAAAATGCTACTCTTTTGGAATTAGATACTGGAGCATTATTGGCAGGAACTTCTTATAAAGGGGAAATAGAAGACCGTCTTAAAAAAGTAATCAATGAATGCAAGAAAATTGAAAAAGCTATTTTATTCATTGATGAGATTCATACATTATTAGATCCTAAAGGAAGTATCGGAAATGTTGCTAATCTCCTGAAGCCTGAATTGGCAAGAGGGGAAATTACAGTAATTGGAGCAACTACCCAGGAGGAATACAGAAAAATTATTGAGCCGGAACAGGCATTCAACCGTCGTTTTGAAGTTCTCACCGTTCATGAGCCGGATGAAAGAACATGCGTGAAGATGATAGACGTCCTGTTAGACGGATATAAAAAACACCATAATATTGAAGTGGAAAAAACAGCACTTCCTGAATGTGTGCGCCTTGCAAAACGATATGCGAAAGGTAAAAAATTACCAGATGCGGCAATTGATCTGTTAGACCGTACTATGGCGGCAATCAAGATGCTTGATGAACTTTCAGAGAAAGAACTGGAGAGCTGGAAAGAAAGTTATGATGCTATTATAAAAGAAGAATTTGCAGATAATAAAGATAAAGCGGATGAACTGATATGGATGTATAATCTGCTCAGAGATAAAGTTAGCCCTATCTTATGGGGATCTTTAAGTGAGCAGCCTGCAATAGATAACTCGATGCCGGTGGAACATATCCAGAAAGTAATTGAAGATACCTATACTGAATTACTTCAGCATGCAGCTAAAAAAAGAGAAAAAGTAGACAGATTAGAACTTGCGGCAGTAATGGCAGCAAAAACTAATATTCCGATTGGTAAAATTCAGGCTCAGGAAAAAGAAAAACTTCTTAATATGGAATCTCTTCTCCTTAATAGAGTCGTTGGGCAAGATCATGCTTTGAAAGTACTATCCGATGCCATTGTAGAGAATCGAAGCGGGCTTAACAAGCCGGGACAGCCGATTGGATCTTTCTTCCTCTTAGGTCCTACAGGTACCGGGAAAACAGAACTAGCTAAATCCATGGCAGAATTATTATTCAATGATGAAAAGGCTATGATTCGTTTCGATATGTCAGAATTTAAAGAAGAGCATTCTGCTGCATTGTTATATGGGGCGCCTCCGGGATATGTAGGGTATGAAGAAGGAGGAATGCTGGTAAACAAGATAAGACAGCAGCCTTATACCGTGGTTTTATTTGACGAAATTGAAAAGGCTCACCACTCCGTATTTGATGTATTCTTACAGATTATGGATGAAGGAAAAGTCCATGATAAATTAGGAAAAGAAGGAGACTTTAGTAATGCATTGATTCTTTTCACATCCAATATCGGAAGTGAAGAAATTGTAAAACAATTTGAAGAAGGAAAGATTCCGGAATCATCATCTTTAATGCAGATTATGTCTAATTCAGGAAGATTCAGACCCGAATTCTTAGCAAGAATCACAGAGATCATTCCATTTGCACCGATTACAGAATCTATTGCCGAAAGAATTTTCAATATTCAGTTAAAATCTCTCCATGCATCTTTACATAGATTGGGAATCACATTATCTATTACTGACGAAGCAGTGAAAGAACTTGCATTAGGTGGGTTCAGCAGTAAGTACGGTGCGAGACAGATTTCAGGTGTGATCCGGGCTCAGCTGGCAAGACCCATCTCAAAAATGATTGTAAGAGAAGAGGTTAAATCGGGACAAACCATTAACATTGACTGGAATGTCGGAGAAAAAAAATTAATTTGGAAAGTAGATTGAATTGTTGAGAACTGAAAATTAGAAATTAATTATGAAAATGCCATTCAGAAATATCTTTATTATAATATTATCAATGACTGCTCATTATACAATGAGCGGTCAGTTTCTTTCCGCTTCAGATACTTCGGAAAGCAGTGTAAGAAGATATAAAGGTACAATTAATGCCAATAAAGAAATTGTTGAATTTATAGAATATTCTCTCGTTCAGAAGGGACTTCCTAAACACTTAAGAAATTTGGCATTGATAGAATCGGGTTTTGACAGGAGACAGGTATCAGGTGCAGGAGCTACCGGAGTATGGCAGTTTATGACAGCACATGCTAATCAATATGGGCTTTCAGAGCAAAATCGTTCGGATTTATATAAAAGTACAAAAACGGTAACCGTTTCATTAACTAACCTATACAAAAAATATAATAACTGGGTGACAGTAGTAGCTGCCTATAACTGTGGCGAAGGAAATGTTGCCAAGGCCATGCAGGCAGCAGGTTCTTCACAATATCATATCTTTTACAAATATTTGCCTGCCGAAACTATTAATCATGTTAAAAAATATTTGAATGCCTGCTATGCCACCGGTGAATTATCAAGTGTTTTAAGTGATTATAATAACTCCCGGATGAACAGGATATTTGAAGGAAGAGGAAGTCAGTATACCGGAAATAATTCTTTGTCAGAAACTGAGATCAATGCAGGATTCAGCCTGGATGTCATTGCCGAAGAACTTAAAATAAATATTGATAATATCTTGGCGTGGAATCCGGGAATCATAGAAGAACTTCAGAATAAAGGAGAAAGTACACTCTATCTTCCTATGGATCTAATGCCCGATTTTCTTTTGAGAAAAAATAAGATACTAACTCGTTCGATTCGTGGAGGAACAAAACAAGAGATGGAAAAATAAACTCAATCAACCAAATCACCAGCAATATGAAAATAGAATCACATAATATCTCAAAGAACTCCGCATTCCATCCTACTCAAAATGCGGAAGGAATCAAAGATCACCATCAAAAAGGTATTAACCGTTTAGTGAAGCTGTCTTTAATTATTGAAGGAAATATAATTAAACATTACAAACACTTTACATTAAAGCAGAGTACCCGGAAGCATCATGAGTTTAGTCTTGTTCTGGCTCATGATACTTTAGGCGGTCGTCAGACCCATACTCTTGATGATGCCCATAAATTTTTAGGTAAGCGAATTACAGTTGTTATTACCTATAAAGATATAGAAAACAGTCCTGAACGTACTTTTGTAGGTGTTATTACAGGGGTGGGGTTTAGTCAGGAAAAAATGAGTCTGGGAAATATTGTTTTGAATGGATACAGCCCAACCATACTTTTAGACGGAGCTTCTCATATTCAAAGTTTTGGAGGTGGACAGCCTGTTAATATGGGAATTATCGCGGAAGAGGTTATTAAGCAAGGTCTGGATAAAAGCCGTTTTGATATAAGAATTGATACCAATGACTATTCTCAGATCTTATACAGCAGCCAATATGATGAAACCCATTATAATTATCTTGCTCGTATGGCTGAAGCTTATGGGGAGCAATTCTACTATGATGGGGAAGTATTGCACTTCGGAAAACTTCCGGCTCAGAATAAACCAATCAGTTTAACTTATGGCAGTAATGCTAATGATATTAACGTAGAGTTAAAAGCTGTACATATCAGACCTCAGTTTTATGGGTATAACAGCAGTAAAAATGAAAAACTGACCTCTGGAATTACTCCTGTTCAGCATGTGGCAGATCTCGCTAAAACAGCCTATAGCCATAATGAGAAGATCTATAAAACTCCTGCTTTGCGGATAGCGCCTATAAAAGCCAGTACCCATTTGGATATTGAGTATTCACAGCGAAGCAGCTCAGGTAGTGGAGCGGTAGATGTGTTTTCTGTATCTGGAAAAACTACTGTTCCTTTTCTACATCCCGGGTGTGTAGTCGATATGCAGATGCGTAAACCGGATTCCAATGAAACTGGCTATTTCACTAAGATTATGATAACAGAAGCAACACATGAAATAGATGCTATAGGTCATTATAATGGGACTTTTGAAGGAATAGCTTCAGATACGGGTTTTTTACCGAAACCTGATTTTAAAATTCCTAAGGCAGATCCGCAGATAGCTACTGTAATTTCCAATACCGATCCTGAAGGACAGGGAAGAGTTCAGGTGAGATTTGACTGGCAGACTAATGATACAACCCATTATATTAGAGTTATGAGTCCTGATGCAGGAGGAACAGATCAGATCACTCAGAATAGAGGGTATGTTGCTATTCCGGAAGTGGGTGATCAGGTTATGGTCAACTTTGTTCATAGCCATCCTGACAGACCTTTTGTGATGGGGGGAATGTTTCATGGAGGAATAGGTCTTGGTGGCGGTTCCGATAACCGTGTAAAGTCCATTCAGACTAGAAGTGGGCATAGATTGGTATTTACAGAAGATGAAAGTATTATTCTTACTGATAAATCAGGAAATGAAATTCAATTAGATACTACAGGAAGTAACATTACTATTACAGCTCCTGAGACAATGACGCTGAATTGTAAGAATATGAATATCAATGTAGGAGAAAACCTTACTTCTAATGTAGGAATGAATATTTCTGAAACAGCAGGAATGAATAAGAATACAAATATAGGAATGCTGAATATGGTTAATGTAGGAACCAATTATATTACGAACGTAGTAGGGAAAATGGTAGAATATATACAAGGGAATAAAGAATCTCATACTGATAAAGATAGAGTGAGAGTAGCTAATGGTAAAATTATATCACAAAGTGTAGGAACTCATGAACATCATTCAGAAAAAGAAATTCAAAATAATTCTGGAGAAATATCTAAAAATCATTAGATAATGAGTAAAGAAACATACATTGAAGGAGACTATATTGAGACGACTGGAGGAAGTAATCTTAATTATGCTAAACAAGGCATAGAGAATACTGGGTCTAGCGTAGTACAGAATGGTGCTCAAAATGGTGTTACATATGGTAAAAATCAACAAGCTCCTAAGATTGAAAAAATAGAGTCGGGAGAAGCATATATAATTGTAGTAGGAACTCAAAGTCATCGAAGTGATGCATCACTGACTAAGCCATGGAACTTACTGAGAGATGTAGGAGAAGGTAGTAAATTAATGTTTGTACATCAGGCGCTTAGAAGGATGAGGTTAAATAAAGGTTCAATAAAATTTGATTTCTTGTTATGTGTCAGAGGATATACAGAAAAACAGAGAAGCGCTATAAAAAGTGCAGTAGAAAATCTTTATGATGGAAAATATATAGAAGTTTCAAGTGCACAGCAGGTTATTAATTACATTAATACTGGTGATAAAAATAATAATGCTGCTACGGCTAAGGCTCGGGACGAAAAGAAAATCAAACAATTATTATTTTATAGCCACGGTGTAGTGGGGGAAATTTCTTTAGGATTAGCACCTGCAGGTATAGATATTACTGAATATTCATTTGAGGAGTCAGAAGCGAAAAAGCTTAGTAATCAGGCATTTTTTTCTGGAGCCAATATCTATCTTTTTTCTTGTAGAGCAGGAATTGGAAATCCAGATATAGATAGAAGTGTTTATATTGACGCTAAAGGAAGTAGAACAGATCCCAATAATAGGTATAATATTTTATCGTCAGAAAGTATAGCTCAAAAAATAGCAAATGCAGCTAAAACTACAGTATTTGGTTATCTCCGTAGAACTGATTATGAAAAAACCTTGTTTACAAATGATGAATTATGTTTTTCAGACTATATGAAAGCTAGACAAAAACAACAGAATCAGGTACAGAACAAAAGATGTTCAGTGACATATTTACACTTGCTGGATCAGAATCATGAGCTAACTGATCAAGAGAAAGAAAGGTGGAGAGAGTGGACTAATATTGAATCGAATATGACAAAGATTGACGGAGCCTGGTTTGATCCTGATGGAGCACGCCATAATATTGAGGCTGCTCCTAGCCCGGAAGGTGTTCCTTCAGATATGAAAACGTTTATACCTCAGAAATAATGAGAAACAAATATATTAAAATAGGCATCGTTTTTATTTTTATAATAGTATTAGGAGCTTTTACAAAAAAAGTGATTATGAAAAACTCTGCATGTAAAACAGAAAATGGATATGAAATTATAGGCTTTGGCGGTAAGCCTGTGAATGTTACTGATAGAATTGAAAAAGAAGCCTGTAAATGTATTACGGAGTCCTTATTATGGAATCCTAATCCGAAACAGTTCAATTCTGAACAGCTAAAAGAGATAAAGAAAGAATTACCCCTATGGGTAGCTAAAAATGTTAAGGGATTCTCTGCTGAAGATCAGAAATTGCTGGAAGCTCAGCTGGAAAAGATGAACGATAAAGAATTATTGGAAAAACTGAAATATAAGTTTTCCTATTTCGGTAAGCCGGCATCAGAAGAAATTCCTGTATATGTAATGAAAATAGAATCAGTCTGGGCTTATTGTCCTAATTATTCAGATGAATATGCTGTTTACGGTAAAAAAGATAAATTTGGATTCGAATTTTATCCATTAAAAGATAAACCAAATTATTCAATAATAGAGAACCAGGAATGGGCAGAAGAAGAATTGGGGAAAAAATAATAGATGGTATTTTTAGTGAAAGATATTGAATGTTTGTAAATTATTTTATCAACCCTTTTACTCTATAAAAATAGATTTTTTTTATCTGATAAACATATCTTTACTCTATAATTGTTACAGCTTAAAAATAAAAAACAATTACAATATTTCACTTTGTGGTGTATATATTATAATTATTTTAACCCTGTTGGATTGTTTTTAAGTGTTTAATTAATTGATAATCATTATTTTAATTTGATTTATTTCTAGAGTCGTAGAATTACTACATGAAATCGTAGAATTACTACAAAAAATCAGATTTATGCTTAAAAGTTTTCAAAGACAGAATTGAGAAGGTATCTTTGCTACATCAAATCAACCAAATCACAAAATATTAATTTAGAAAAATTTGCAAATCATGGCAGAAAACTCAAGAGGAATCTTAAAATTCAACGGAAGCGAAGGACAAAAACTATTAAAATTAAATTATAGCGTATCCAGATCTACTGACGTTTCAGGACGAGTAGCATCAGATCCATCTAACGCGATCATTAAGCTTACTATAGAAGCTACAGAAAAATCAGATATCTTAGAAAGTTTATTGAATGGTAAATACAAGCCTACAAGTGGTGAAATTACTTTCAACAAATCTCACGAAGAAGGAACATTGATTACTTTGAACTGGGAAAACGGATATGTTATCCAGCATGAAGTAGACTTCGATGCAATTGACAGCAACAACATGCTGATCAGTTTTATTGTAAGCGCAGAAAAGATTAACTATGGTAATGCTGCCTATGAAGGAGTATGGCCTGGTAATTAATTAGCACATAATCATCTTAGTAAATAACAATTGGTACAGGATAGCAACTTTCGGGTAGCTGTCCTGTTTTTTTATAATACTTTTACATCTTTCTGAATTCTTTTCAGGAAATACCGGCAAAATTATTTTAGATTTTACATTATTATTATAAGTTTCAGTATTACAGGTTGTTGTAGATTAAATTCC
>NZ_JALAHD010000291.1 GCF_022712095.1 Chryseobacterium sp.
GTTTGATTATTTCAGAAACTTATTTAAATTTGCGCCCTGAAAAAATGGAAAGGATATGATTTCAAAAGAAGAAAATATACTGTTTGCGGCAGAGAAGCTCTTTGCTGAAAAAGGATTTGAAGGAACTTCCACCAGAGAGATTTCTAAAGCAGCCAATGTAAATATCTCTATGATTTCCTACTATTTTGGTTCTAAAGAGAAGTTATATGAGAAATTAGTTGAATACAGAATGAATGAGGGGCAGTTCTTTTCAAAAGATATTTTAGAAAGGACCGATATCAATGAATGGGAGAAAATAGAAAAGATTGTAGATCAGTTTGCGAACAGAGTGAGAAATCACAAATGTTTCTACAGAATTATGCAGAGGGAACAATTGTATACCGAAAATCCACAGATTGTAAAATTCCTGAAAGAAACTAAAATGGGCTTTATTTCCATGTATTCAAAAATACTGGAAAGCGGTATTAAAAATGGGGTTTTCACTAAAAATCCGGCGATTTATCTTCTGCATTCTACAGTAAGCGGAACCTTATTTTATGCCTCCAATGCAAAATCGATGTATAAAGAGTTCTTACATAATGAGGAAGAAGATGAAGTTTTTGATGAACGGTATTTCAATGAAATTAAAAAACATACAAAACATATTTTAAAAGACCTTTTAGGTTATGAAGAGAATAAATAATTCAATTATTGCAATTTCCTTTTTATTGGGAATTGGGAATATTAATGCTCAGGAGAAGAAACAACTCAGCCTGGATGAAGCTGTACAGTTGGGGATCCAAAATAGCAAAAACCTTAAGATCGATGCCGCTAAAATAGAGGAGGCCACTGCAGATCTTCTGGAAGCTAAGAACCGGCAACTTCCTGATTTTAAACTATCGGCCAGTTATATTCGTTTAACAAATGCAAAAGTAGACCTTAAATTTCTGGATGCTTCCCAAGGAGCGGGAAGTGGTTCAGTAGCAGCTCCAAAGTCTGTCTTATTAGGGCAAGCAAGTCTTTCTATGCCGCTATATGCCGGAGGTAGAATAAAGTACGGGATTGAATCTGCAAAATATCTGGTAGAAGCTTCTAAACTGAGTACGGAAAATGATAAGATAGCTATTGCGTATAATGTTTCGCAGGCCTATAACAACTTATTTAAAGCCAGCCAGTCGATAAAAGTATTGCAGGAAAACCTTTCGGCATCTGAAAAAAGGGATGAAACTTTCCTTAAAATGGAAAATAACGGTTTGATAGCAAGAAATGACCGTTTAAAAGCCAATCTTCAAACTTCCAATATAGAATTACAGCTACTTGAAGCTAAAAATAATTACAGTATTGCCAGTATTAATATGGATCTTTTGTTAGGCCTACCGGAAACAACCGAACTTGAAATAGATTCCGATTATATAGATGAAGCTGAAGACACTAAACCGGTGGATTATTATGTGCTTCAGGCTCAGGAAAATCGTAAAGATTTACAGGCTCTTATGCAGCAGAGAAAAGCAGCTCAATTTGGAACTAAAGCAGCCAGAGCCGAATATTTGCCTAGTGTTGCTTTAACCGGTGGATATGTTGCAGCAGATGCACCTAAATTTTTAACCCTTTACAATGCAGTAAATGTAGGGATTGGAGTACAGTATAATTTGGCTAATATCTGGAAAAAGAATTCAGCATATATGCAGGCTCAGGCAAGAGAAAAACAATTGGAAGCAAACAATGAACTCTTGAATGATAATATTAAACTTGAAGTAAACAGGGAATATCAGAATACAGACTATTCCAAACAGAGAATTGCTGTTTATGAAAAATCGGCAGTACAGGCTAATGAAAACTTTAGAATTACCAAAAATAAATTTGATAACGGGTTAGCAACTATGACTGAACTTCTGGATGCGGATGCTGCTCAGATTTCAGCGAATGTCGGAGTTATTAATGCCAAAGCAGATGCTGCCTTAGCTTACAGAAAATTATTACAAACTACAGGAACTTTAACCATTAAATAAAAAGAACGATTACCTAAAATGGAAAATAATAATACACAATCAGTTGAACCGAAAAAGAAAAAAAGTCCGGTATTCCCGATTATTTTAGCAGTTGTGCTGATAGGAGGAGGAATCTACGGATATAATGAATACAGATACGGACAGACCCATGAGGAAACAGACGATGCACAGATCGCTTCTAATATGAGTCCCGTAATTTCTAAGATTTCGGGATATGTTGCAGAAGTAAAAGTAAAAGATAATCAATTCGTAAAAAAAGGAGATACATTGGTTATTTTGGATAACAGGGATCAGAAAATGGTGCTGGATCAATCTCTGGCTGCATTATCAACGGCAAAAAGTAATATTTCTACAGCAGAAGCGAGTACTACAGCGACCTCTAAAAATATTAACAGTTCTCAGGCAGCAGTAGCAACAGCTAATGCTCAGATAGAGGCGGCAAAAGTAAATATATGGAAGACCAGCCAGGATTTAAAAAGATATGCTAACCTGGTAAAAGATCATTCTATCACAGAACAACAATATGAACAGGCATTAGCAGCTAAGCAATCAGCAGATAAACAATTACAGGTATTGGTTGATCAGAGAAACCAGATAGCTCAGCAGGTAGGCATAGCTTCCTCCCAAACAGCTGCAAGCTCTCAGCAGATCAGCGTGGCTCATTCTGTAGTAAAACAAAGAGAAGTAGATGTGGAAAATGCAAGATTGAATCTTTCTTATACTGTTATTCTTGCTCCCGAAGATGGATATGTAGGAAAAGTTCCTACTCAGGCAGGACAATTTTTACAGGCAGGTGCCCAGTTATTCAGTCTGGTGAAAAATGACCAGAAATGGGTAGTAGCTAATTTTAAAGAGACTCAGGTAGATAAAATGGTAGAGGGGCAAAAAGTGAAAATTAAAATTGATGCTTTTCCTGATCAGGACTTTGAAGGAGTAGTAAGTTCATTTTCTCCTGCGACAGGTTCTACATTTTCTATCCTTCCTCCGGATAATGCAAGTGGTAACTTCGTAAAAGTAGTGCAGAGGCTTCCTGTAAAAATAGACTTTACTAATCTTGATAAAGAGATCGCAAAAAGACTGAGAACAGGAATGAATGTAAAAGCGGAAGTTACTTTAAAATAATATAAATGTATTGGTGTAAAATGTATTAATGATTTAAATATCGGCTGAAAACTATCATTAATACATTATACTTTTTACATTTTACAAATACATTGTATTATAAATTATGCAGGATTCATTAGTAGAATATGGAGCCCGAAGAGTGATCATTACGATTACAGCTATTCTTTGTGCTTTGCTTGAGATTGTAGATTCCACCATTGTGAATGTTGCCCTCAATGAAATGAAGGGTAACCTGGGAGCTACACTTTCCGAAGTGGGATGGGTGATTACCGCCTATGCGATTGGTAACGTAATTATTGTTCCCATGACCAGCTGGCTGTCACAACAATTTGGTCGTAGAAATTATTTTGCGGCATCTATTATCATATTTACCGTATTTTCCTTTCTGTGTGGAAATGCGACCAATATCTGGGAGCTTGTACTTTTCAGACTTTGTCAGGGAATCGGAGGGGGAGCCTTATTGGTAACCTCACAAACTATTATTACAGAATCTTATCCTATAGAAAAAAGAAGTATGGCACAGGCTATCTATGGATTGGGAGTAATTATTGGTCCTACATTAGGTCCGCCGTTAGGAGGATATATTGTAGATAACTATAGCTGGCCTTATATTTTTTATATCAATATTCCGATTGGGATTGCAGCTACATTAATGACACTGCAATTCGTAAGAAGTCCCCAATATTCTGAAAAACGTAAAGTTTCAGATGTAGACTGGCTAGGAATCATATTATTATCTATCACGGTAGGATCTTTACAGTTTATTCTGGAAAGAGGGCATGAGGAAGACTGGTTTGAAAGCGGAATGATTGTAGCTTTCACGGTAGCAGCAGTGCTAGGGTTTATTTTATTCCTCTGGCAGGAACTTACTTTCAGGTATCCTATTGTAGAATTAAGGGTTTTAAAAAATGGTAATTTAAGAATAGGAACTATAATGTCTTTCGTCTTAGGATTTGGATTATATGGTTCTACCTTTATCATACCCCTTTATACCCAGAGTATATTAGGCTGGACGGCACTTCAGGCGGGGGCATTAATGATACCGGCTGCCCTTACGACGGCATTTATGATGCCTATTATTGGTAAGCTACTGACTAGAGGAGCCAAACAGCAGATACTGGTGTCTCTGGGATTATTTATTTTCTTTATTTATAGTTTTTGGGGATATAAAATATTGACACCCGATACGAGTAAAGAAGCTTTTTTCTGGATGCTTATTGTGAGAGGGGCAGGATTAGGTCTCTTATTTATACCTATTACTTCATTGTCATTAAGTACACTTAAAGGTCCTGAAATTGGTCAGGGAGCAGCATTTACAGGGATGATGAGACAGCTGGGAGGATCTTTTGGTATTGCAGCCATTACTACCTTTATTGCTAATGAAAGCCAAAAGCACAGGGTTAATCTGTTGGCTCATCTCGATATCAATGATTTTGATGTCCAGCAAAGGATCAATGCTTTGAAAGCTAGTTTTATGGCTAAGGGAATGACTCCCGATGTAGCATTGGATTCAGCGTATAAAATGTTGGATCTATCGGTAACCAAGCAGGCAACGGTATTATCATATATGGATGTTTTCCTTTATTTGGGAGTAGCCTTCCTGATTTGTATCCCTTTTATCCTCTTCATTAAAGAAAGAAAAAGTAAAGAAAAAATAGATTTGAGTGATGCCATGCACTAAATTAAAAACCTCTGAAATTTTCAGAGGTTTTTTTATGCTGAAATTTAAGATAATAATGATTTATGCTGGATTCCCCAGTTTTGGAGATCTTCGATAATAGGCTTTAGTTGGTAACCCATAGATGTTAATTCATATTCCACTCGGGGCGGAACTTCGGCAAAAACAGTACGCGTAATTATCTTATTTTCTTCAAGTTTTCTGAGCTGTAAAGTCAGCATTCTTTCTGTAATGTTAGGTAAAAGCTTTTTCAATTCTCCAAACCGTAATTTCCCGTGGATAAGATAGCAGCAGATTGCAAGTGCCCATTGCCCGCCGATTATATTAAAAGCATATACTTCTGAACATTCCTCTTCAAGGGCTCTTTTGTTTGCGAAATTGGTTGAAGTTTCCTTTATTATACTCATTACTTACATTTTTTATAGTACCATACAATTGGATGCTAATATACTAAATGTAAAGAACTTGATTTATGTTTGTATCATAATTTTGAAAATATGAAAACATTAATCATTGTAACACATCCTGAAATAAATAATTCTATTATTAACAAAAGATGGATCGAAGAACTTAATAAATATCCTGAAAAATATACAATTCATGAATTATATAAAACTTATCCTGATTGGAAGATCGATGTAGCAAAAGAGCAGCAGCTCATCAATTCTTATGACAAAATAATATTTCAGTTTCCTCTATATTGGTTCAGCAGTCCACCACTTTTGAAGCAGTGGGAAGATAAAGTAATGCTACGTGGCTGGGCTTATGGAAGTAAAAGTGGTTATAAGATGGAAGGGAAAAAAATAGCATTGGCTATTACATTGGGAGGTGATGAAGAGGACTACAAGAGAAATGCTAAACATAACTATACAATGCAGGAACTTACCCATCCTTTTGAAGTAACTTTCAATTATGTAAAAGCTGATTATAAAGGTTTTTTTGCCTATTACGGCATAGAATTCAATACATCCGATGAATGGATTGAAAAAAGTGTACTGCAGTATATGGAATTTATAGATAAAATTTAATGATTATAAAGATCTTATTGGGAAAGAATTTCCATAAGATCTTTTTTCTTTGGTATCACTTTAAACCAGTACAAAATGGCTGCATCATACCCTCCATTTTTAGCTTTTTCCTCTTCGTTAAATTCTATTATTGATCCGCCATTTCCCGGCTGTCCTTTGCTAAGTCTGATTCTTTCCAGTTCAAAATATTCTTTTTTACTCGTTTTTACTCTGGTATTATTTCCTGTTATAAATCCGATTTTTTTCCCGGTAAAATCAAAATCTTTTCTTGTTTCTGTAAAAACCTTATTGAAGTATTCTGATTCGTAGGTATTCAGATTTTCCATACCGTCTCTTCCCAGCATATTCCATTTCTCAGTTTGGAATGTACTGCTTTTCAGACTTTTATTATTGTATTGTGAAAAAGCTTGTGAAGCTAGAAGCATGAAAAGGAATATAATTGTTTTTTTCATAATAATAAGGAAAATTTGATGCTGCGAAAGTAAAAATAATACCGATTAAAAACAATAAATATCTGATTAAAATGTACAGGTTGGTATATAATTTAATATTTGAAAAATATAAAATTATATCATTGAAGAGGGATGATTAACCTACAGTAGGAGTATCTTCTTCCTTTAAAATTTTGTTTTCCTTCATTGTGACCATCATTCTTTCAGACTTATACTTTTTCCAGTCAAAACCATTCAGAAAATCAAGAGCTGCCATAAAACCTGCATTGAATAGCTTTTCCTTTTCTTCCCTTTTCATAAAGAAGTTCAGCCAGCTGTTTTCTCCGCAATTGACAGTTTGTATGCTGAATAAATTATAAAAGGAATGTTTGGTAAGAAATGATTTATCATTAAAGCCCTGGAGTGTACCGATAATGTGCCCGGCGTATGAAAAAGGAGTTTTGAGTATTTGCTCACTGGTATTTCCTTTAGGTGTTTTTATTTCTGAATTACTTTTAAGTTGTACGGCGAATAAAGGTAAGCGAGGATAAAAAATATCATTATAATGGAAAAGGTCAATAGGAAAGTTAGATATACTTCCTCCATCAATAAAGATTCCGACAGGATATATCTCTTCGGGTGTCATATTCATCCAGAATTTCCAGGCATACTTAATGGAATCATCATTTCTGTTAATTCTTTTTTGCATAGGCTCAAAGAAAAAAGGAACGGACATAGAAGCACGGACAAATTCTGCAGGACTAACATGTTTTAACTCTTCCTCAGACCAGTATAAATTGGCCATGGTAGGAAGTTCTACTTTTATTTTTGCATTAATGTCGGTAGTAACGACTACATATTCGGATTTAAGCTGATAAAAAGGATTGTTTTTATAATAATCATTATTTACGGCACTGTCATAAAATATTTTGAAACGGGTCTGGTCAATATGATCATGATATTTTTCTTTTATATCCCGAATACCTTGCAGGGCTGTTTGATAATATTCGTCATTATTTCCATAGCGATAATCAAGATTGAGCTCAAATTCCTTTTGTTTGTATTTTTTATTGAGGTCCGCTACAGTTTTAATTTCAAGTCTATCCAATACTTCTTCCATACTCTTAAGAAATGCACTTCCCGGATTAAGCCCGCTGTTATCCTTGCGGAAATCATAATAGAATTTCTTTATACAAAAAAAAATAACGATAGCAGGAATTAGCGGTACGAGAAACAGGAGCTTGGCATTCCAGACAGATTCTGAAGGAATGATAAAAGGAGCGACAATTAAAAGTATGGTAATGATGACAGTAATAATAATATGAGTACGGATATAATTTTTATTATTAAGAATCGCCCGAATTGTTTTTCTCACATAAGGTTTTCCATCAATAAAATCTGCAAAATTCCAGTTGAAAAGAATCTCTTTAATAAGTTTTCCTTTAGCTTCTTCCTTGGTTTTGCATGCTGCGATAAGTATGGTATTGATAGCTCCGGCACTTGTTCCTGCTACTTTTAAAAAACGTATTCCGAAAATCTCCAATCCATATAGATATCCCACTAATGCGCTTCCCCAGACACCACCACCTTCCTGTACAAATTCTACATATTGGTTGCCTTCTTTATCCAGAAGATCAGAAAACTCTTTTCCGGAAATATTCTCATGTAAAGCAATAAGCTTATCTTGTGATGCCTGTGAAAGTGTGCCTTCTTCAAGAATAGTTTTCAGTGCTTCTGTTTTCATGAGATTGTTTTAATTTTTAGAAGAAACTACCACTGCTTCCTTCTTGCATAGATAAAAGTGATAACTACAATTAAACCCATCAGCCCCAATGTAAAATAATATCCGTTTTTATGATGAAGTTCAGGCATTATATCGAAGTTCATTCCATAGACTCCGGCGATAAAAGTAATAGGAAGGAAATAAACAGAATAGATAGCAAGAACTTTCATCACCTGATTGGCTTTCTGATCCGAAAGAGCTAAGAACATAGAGATGAGGTTGGGGATCTGTGCATTTAAATGATCAAAATCGGCTACTACATCCTTATGTTTATCTTTTAAATCCACCACTTCCGAGTCCTGTAAATTTAATAATCTGAATTTATCAATAGCATCTGTAGAAATAGAAAGAACTCTGGAATTAAGTCCTGATTTTCTCTTTAATCTGTAAAGTCTGCGGATCTGATTGGTATGATTGGTATTTTTAAGGAAAATTTCATTTTCAATATTGTCCATGGTTTCCAATAAGCTTATAGATTCATCATCAAAGCTTTTCATAATCAATAAGGCAATACGGAGAGCTATAGAAGGAGGAACAACATCTTTTTCAGTTCCTATAATCTGCTTTTTGGTCTCCGTAATACTTTTTGTTTTCATCCGGTGGATCGTAATGATTGTTTGGTCCACAAGGAAAATTCCAATCTTAGTGCTGATATCACTAATAGTATTGAGGCTTTTTCTTTCCAGTTCCGTACTTTCTCTGAGAAGGAAGAATTTGATATTTCCGTCTTCTTCATATTTGGGAAGGTGGTTTGGATCTAAAGTATCTTCCAGTAATAAGTTATTGATTTCATAACGTTCGTGAAGAAACTGAAGGTCCTCTTTTGTTGGAAATTCAACATCTATCCATTCACATTGTGAGGTTCTGTATATTGTATCTATTGGCATAAAATAAAAATAATGAAATTTTGAAACCTTAAAATACTATGTGTAAGATAAGTTTCTATCTTTGCCAAAATTAAAAAAACTATATGATTAAAAGCATAATAAAAGGGATCGGATTTTATGTTCCGGAAAATGTAGTTACTAATGATGATCTTGCAAAATTGATGACCACAAATGATGAGTGGATTACAGAAAGGACAGGAATTAAAGAAAGAAGACACCGCAAAAATAGAAATGATTCTCAGGAGACTACTGCCTATTTAGGGTTTAAAGCTTCCGAAAAAGCCATTCAAAATGCAGGATTAACTTCAAAGGATATAGATTATATTGTTTTTGCAACTCTTTCTCCGGATTATTATTTTCCGGGTTGTGGCGTTTTACTTCAGGAAATGCTAGGTTGTGATACCATCGGAGCTCTGGATGTAAGAAACCAGTGTTCAGGATTTATTTATGCCATGAGTGTAGCCAATGCTTTTATAAAATCAGGAACTTATAAAAATATATTGGTGGTAGGAGCTGAGATTCATTCTTTCGGGCTGGATTTTTCAGATGAAGGGAGAGGGGTTTCTGTGATCTTTGGAGATGGAGGAGGAGCAGTTGTTCTTTCTGCAACAGAAGATGAAAATGCAGGAGATATATTAGCAGTTAACATGCATTCTGAGGGGAAATTTGCAGATGAACTCTGTACTCAATTTCCAGGATCAAAATACGGATGGAGTGACAGAATGAGAAAAGAACCTGAAAATGTGACAAATAAAGAAGTATATCCGATCATGAACGGAAACTTTGTATTTAAACATGCAGTAACCAGATTTCCTGAAACTATGCAGGAAGCTTTGGATAAAGCAGGAAAAAAAATTGAAGACCTGGACATGTTTATTCCGCATCAGGCAAATTTAAGAATAGCTCAGTTTGTACAGCAGAAATTTGGTCTGCCGGACGATAAAGTGCATAACAATATTCAGAAATATGGAAATACGACTGCGGCTTCTATTCCCATTGCCCTGTGTGAAGCCATTGAACAGAAAAAAATAAAAAAAGGGGATCTTGTTCTTCTTTCCGCTTTCGGAAGTGGGTTTACTTGGGGAAGTGTATTATTTGAATATTAAAGAAAATATATCCATAAGTTTTATTTTTTGTTTTTTTTTATAATTAGTTTTGGTATGAGGTTTGAATGTTTAAATCATAATTTTAAAATAACTTAATTATTGATTTTATGAAAAGTATAGTTTTACTTTTAGGAATGTTTTCTTTTCTAAATTTTAATGCTCAGGTAGGTATAGGAACACCAACACCTCAGAGAACATTACATGTAAATGGATCCTTACAGGTCGTGAATGAATTGAATGTAGGAGGAACATCTTCTGCCGCAGGATCAGCAGGAACAGCAGGTGCGATATTAGTATCCAGTGGTGCTGGAGCAGCACCTATATGGCAAGTGACTTCAGCAACTAAATTACCAGTGACAGCTACTTTGGGAGCTGGAGCGAATGTAAGTACAGCAAATGTATATACAGGTACTACCATAACATTACCGCCCGGAAGATGGGTAGTATCAGCAAGTATGCTTCTTTTTCTTAATAATAATAACAGTGCAGATGATTTTGGATGGTTACGGGCTACCTTATCTGATTCATCTACCACTTTTACACCAAGCACAGATATTGTAACCACATCAAAGCTTTTTAGTGGTGGTGCAGTGCGGTATCAAAAATATTCATTAACAACAGGAAGTATTATCATTAATAATAGTTCTACTGCTTCTAAAACATATTATTTAACTGCTGCCGGTGAATTTTCAGGAACTTCCGCTAATAAGTTTTTTGGAAGTTTTGGAGGAACGGCATGGGGCGAGGATATTTTATATGCGATTCCTCTTAATTAGAATAATTGATGAAATATTAATAAAAAACCGCAGATTTTTTCTGCGGTTTTTTATTAAAGACTTTTTAAAAGTTTTTCCGTATCAGAAGAGTCCTGCCCTGTACTTTTTGCTAATTCTACGGATTTTTCTGCCCATAGTTTAGCATTCTTTTTGTCTCCTAGCTTATTATAAAGGTTGGCTAATGTATCTGTATTTGCATAATTCTCATTTTTCTTTACAGATTCCTGAGCCCAAAGAACTGCTTTTTCCAATGATGATTTATTGTTTACATTTTCAAAGAAATTCCACGCAATTGAATTTAGCTCTTCTGAACTTGCACTGGAATAGTCTTTGTAAATATCCAGACTGAGCTTTTCATAAGTTGCAAAATCTTTATCTTTTAATGCTCTGTTGGCTTTTACTCTTTTAAATAGTTTTTCAGCCTCTTCCTTACTCATGAATTTTTGAGTTTCCGTTAAGAAATACTGTTCGTTTAATATTTTTGTATCAGGATTATAAGCTTTGCTGATTACGGTATTGATCTTAATATTTTTATCAATCGCATCATAGTTCTTTTCCGGAATCTGTTTTAGGATTTCGTCTTTTCTATCCTGAAAGATTTTATAAGTTGGGCTTTCGGTACTTTTCATAGCGGTAAAAAGTAATTGCAGGTCATCCTGTTCAAGCTTGGTTTTGGACTGAAAATAACGTGCTAATACTTTGTTGGCAAAATCCGTATCAGTATATACGGTTAACATAGCTAGATTTTTTAGAAACTCAGGATCTTTCTCACCGGTTTCAAATTTTTCTTTTAAAGCATTAAGTCTTTTACTTGGATCTTCAGCATCTTTTGCAAACTGAATAAAATCATTTTCTTCCACATATCCTAGAGTTCTGTGGACCTCTTCACCATCTCCGTTGATAAATAAATAAGTAGGAAAAGCTTTTACATTATATTTTTTTGCCAGATCAATTCCTTCTCCTTTTTCCATATCAATTTTAGCATTGATAAAATGGGCGTTATAATAATCCCCTACAGTCTTGAGAGGGAAAATATTTTTTACCATAAGCTTACACGGACCGCACCAGACGGCATATGCATCAATGAATATCAGTTTATTTTCTTTTTTAGCTTTCGCAAGGATACTGTTGAAGTTTCCCTCTTCAAATTTAATTCCCTGACTTAGCGCAAGAAAACTTATCAGGAATGATAATAATAGAGCTGTTTTTTTCATATACACTTTTTCTTAACTGCAAATGTAATAATAATGTTAATTGATTGAGGATTTATTATGGAAAATAAAATATTGAAATCTAAGTTTTGTGGAAAATATAAATCCGCAGAATTCCTGCGGATGATCAAATTATTTTGTTTTTGTACTGTCTGATACCGTCTTTACAGAATCGGGAACAGTAGCGGTTGACTGCTCATAGTGAGCTACCGCTGAATCTCCCAAATTATTTCTGAAAGAATCTTTATTATGTTCATCTTTAAATTCCTCTCTTTTTTCTTTGTTTTGAGCGCAGCCTCCTAAAAAGAATAAGCTAAATACGGCTCCTATCCACATTTTTTTCATGGTAAAATTATTTAAATGATTAGTTGATGATCAAATATAGAAAAATCTGCAGAAAATTACCATGGATTTCTCATATTAAAAAGTAAATAATAAAATATCAATAAAAAACCCCGGAATAAAATCCGGGGTTAAATATATACTCATATGTTCTTATCCTAAATAAGGATATTTATAATCTTTAGGAGAAACAAACGTTTCTTTAATACTTCTTACGGAAGTCCATCTTAGAAGATTCATTTTAGAACCTGCTTTATCATTAGTTCCTGAAGCTCTTCCTCCGCCGAAAGGCTGTTGTCCTACTACAGCGCCTGTAGGTTTATCATTGATATAGAAGTTTCCGGATGCATTTTCCAAAGCTTTGTAAGCTTCATCGATAGCATAACGATCCTGGGCAAATACAGAACCTGTTAATGAATAAGGAGAAGAAGAATCCACTAATGCAAGAGTTTCTTTCCAGTCCTTATCTTCATAAACATATAAACTCAAGATAGGGCCGAAGATTTCTTCCACCATACTTTCATATTGAGGATTTGTAGTTTCAATTACCGTAGGACTTACAAACCATCCTTTGGAATCATCACATTTTCCACCGAAGATTACTTTAGCATCACTTGATTTTTCTGCTCTCTCAATATATCCTTTACATTTTTCGAAAGAATTTTTATCAATAACAGCATTGACGAAATTAGAAGGATCTTCAGGAGAACCTATTTTAATAGAATTGATCTGAGCATCCATTACTTTTTTCACACCTTCCCAAAGAGATTTAGGGATGTAAGCTCTGGAAGCTGCGGAACATTTTTGTCCCTGATATTCAAAAGCTCCTCTTACTAAGGCAGTAGCTACAGCTTCAACGTTAGCTGAAGGGTGAGCGATTATAAAGTCTTTTCCTCCGGTTTCCCCAACAATTCTTGGATAAGTTCTGTAATTGTGGATATTATCACCGATCATTTTCCACATTCCCTGGAAAACTTTAGTAGACCCTGTAAAGTGAAGTCCTGCAAAATCGTGATGAGCTAATACTTTTTCAGCAGTTTCTTTACCATCTGTGAAGATCATATTGATTACTCCGTCAGGAAGGCCGGCTTCTTTTAAAACATCCATAATCACTTTTGCGGAATAAATCTGCTTGTCAGAAGGTTTCCAAACTACAACATTTCCAAGCATAGCCATACATGTAGGCAGATTTCCTGAAATCGCTGTGAAGTTAAATGGAGTTACTGCAAAGCAAAAACCTTCCAATGGTCTGTACTCTACACGGTTCCAGATTCCATTGTCAGAAACAGGCTGTTCAGCATACATTTCTGTCATGAACTCTACATTGAATCTTAAAAAGTCAATGAATTCACAAGCAGAATCGATCTCTGCCTGGTGAACATTTTTAGATTGCCCTATCATTGTGGCGGCATTGATCACATCTCTGTAAGGTCCGGCTAATAAGTCAGCAGCTTTTAAGAAGATTGCAGCTCTCTGTTCCCATCCAAGTTCATTCCATGCTTTTTTAGCAGCTAATGCAGCAGTGATGGCATCATCTACATGTTGCATATTTCCCTTATAATAAAAACCGAAATCATGCTGATGATCCTGAGGAGACTGAAGTTGTACTTTCTCATCAGTTTTCACCTCTTTCCCATTGATGATCATTGGGATTTCTGTCTTTTCGGCCCACATTTTCTTGTAAGTGGCAATAAGGCTTTTTACTTCTGAAGAACCTGGTTCATACGTGTTTACAGGTTCATTAACTACAAATGGTACTTGCGAAATTGCTTTTGACATATTACGTTGTATTATTTTATTAAGAATGTATACAAATTTACGATAATTAAAAGAAAGAAAAAATAATGGACCTTAATAATGAATACGTTTTATAGATATAATATTTTGAAAATACTAATAA
>NZ_JALAHD010000292.1 GCF_022712095.1 Chryseobacterium sp.
CTAAATAACAGTAGTTCTTTTTTAATCATGTTTTCCAAAATAATTAATAGTTTTTATATATTGAGGAGATGTGTAGAATTGCTTAACTTTGTATACTTAAAACAAATAAGATATGTATCCAACAGATTTAGTAATGCCTATGAAGGCTGAGCTTACAGATAAAGGCTTTGAAGATTTAACCACTGCTGAAGAGGTTACAGAAGCATTAAAACAGACAGGAACTACTTTATTAGTTATCAATTCTGTTTGCGGTTGTGCCGCAGGAGCTGCAAGACCCGGGGTTGTATATTCATTAACAGGGGATAAAAAACCGGATCATTTAACTACTGTTTTCGCAGGTTATGATACGGATGCCGTTTCTGAAGCAAGAAAACATTTAGCACCTTTCCCTCCAAGCTCACCATGTGTGGCTCTTTTTAAAGACGGAGAATTAGTTCATATGCTGGAAAGACATCATATTGAAGGAAATCCTGCAGGAGCAATTGCTGCCAACCTACAGGCTGCTTATGATGAGTACTGCTAAAAATAATTACCATAAAAGTAACAAGCCCGTCACATGATATGTAACGGGCTTTTATATATCATAATAAAAATGTTTTCGGAAAAAACAATTATTATTATATTTGGAAATGGCAACGAAAGCACTTTTCAATACTGTGGTAAACTGGTTTATTCGCCAGAGGATAGATCAGATAGAGAATTTCATGGACCATCCTATTGAAACACAGAAGGGAATTTTATTCTCACAGCTGTTTCACGCCGAAGATACTGAGTATGGTAAAAAATATGGTTTCAATTCTATTTCAAGCTATCAGGATTTTAAGAACAAAGTACCTATTGTTTGCTATGAAGATTTTGAACCTTATATTGAAAGGGCAAGACAGGGACACAAAGATGTCAGCTGGCCAGGCTATATAAAACATTTTGCCAAATCTTCAGGAACCACTAACGCAAAAAGTAAATTCATTCCTATTTCAAGTGAAAGCCTGGAATACTGCCATATGAAAGCAGGAAAGGATATGGTATCTATATACGCCAACAATCACCCTGAAAATCAATTATTTACAAACAAAAACCTCCGTTTGGGAGGAAGCTCTGAACTCTATGCGGATTTTAATACCAAATTCGGAGATCTTTCCGCTATTTTAATTGATAATCTACCTTTCTGGGTTGAAATTACCACAACACCCAGCAAAAAAGTATCCTTAATGTCCGAATGGGAAAGCAAGCTGAACGCTATTGTTTCGGAGGTTAAAAACGAAGATGTAGGAAGTCTTCTTGGCGTTCCCAGCTGGATGATGGTTCTTCTCAGAAGAATCCTCAATGAAACCGGGATTAACAGTATTTCTGAGTTATGGCCGAATCTGGAAGTATTTTTCCATGGCGGAATCAGCTTTAAACCTTACAGAGAAGAATACAAGCAGATTATAGGCAAGAATATCAACTATTATGAAATCTATAATGCTTCCGAAGGCTTTTTCGGAATTCAGGACAGATCCGACAGTGATGAAATGCTTCTGATGCTGGATTATGGTATTTTCTATGAATTCATTCCTATGGAACAGCTTCACTCCTCCAATCCTAAAGTGGTTAATCTGGAAGATGTTGAAATTGGAAAAAATTATGCAATGGTCATAACGACTAACGGCGGACTCTGGAGATACCTCATCGGAGACACTGTGATCTTTACTTCAACTAATCCTTTCAGAATAAAAATATCAGGAAGAACAAAACATTACATCAATGCTTTTGGAGAAGAATTAATGATTACTAATGTAGAAGCAGCCTTACTCAAAGCCTGTAAGGAAACAGATTCATCAGTGACAGATTTCACAGGAGCTCCTATTTTTATGAAAGAAAATGAAAGTGGTGCTCATGAATGGATATTTGAATTCAGTAAGGAGCCTAATGATCTTGAATCTTTTGTAACACTTTTTGATAATAGCTTAAAGGCTGTCAACTCAGACTATGAAGCGAAAAGATATAATAATATCACCTTAAAAAGACCGATAGTACACATTGCAAGGCCCAATCTGTTTTACAATTGGCTAGAGTCTAGAGGAAAGCTCGGAGGACAAAATAAAGTACCCAGACTAAGTAATGACCGAGAATACCTCGATCCTTTACTGGAAATGAATCAATAAAAAAAAGCGCAGAATAATCTGCGCTTTTCTTATTTCTTTAAATCTTCTTTCAGCTTCTTAGCTTCTTCTTCTATTTTCCCTGCACCCTTCGCTGCTGCATCCTTCACATCCTTACTGGCATCCTGAGCTCCTTTCTTAATATCTTTTCCTGCTTTATTGATGTCTTCCTTAGTTTTTTGTGCCACTTCATCAATTTTATTACCGGCTTCATCCACTTTAGCCTTTACATCCTCTTTGGTCTGGTGAATTTTTGAAGTATCAACAACCTCAGATGGAGTTTGAGTAATAGTAGTAGAAGTTGTTGTAACTGATCCGTCCGGATTTTCTACTGTTTCTGTCTTAGTAGTTGATTTCGTACAAGAAACAACTGCCATAGAAATAATACCTGCGATTAGAATTTGTTTTTTCATTATTTTATATTTTAAAGTAAATCAATTTATTGTGTATTTACCACAGGGGAAACTTCCTGTTTTTCTTTCATTTTTTTCTCTTCTTCCTGCTTTTTCTTACTCTCTTTCTCCAATTCTTCTCTAAGTTTTTTTTCTTCCTGCTGAAGCTTCAAAGCCTGCTTTACAGAATCCTTATATTGAGGAGAAGATTCTCTGATCTTCCTGGCTATGTCTACAGATACCGCTCCTGGAGAGAAAGAGTCAATAGCTGTCGTATCATAATTAAGGGTAACAATTGGTTCCTCCATATTTACAGCCTTTCTTTTAGAACATGCTCCCAATATAAGAAGTAACGAAACTAAACCTGCAAATAGTATATTTTTCATGGAACTAATTTAATTGAAATTCAGCAATTACAGGATAATGATCGGATAATTTTACTGAATAATCTACTTTATAGCTTACAGGCACAATAGATTTTGAAGTGAAAATATAATCTATCCTGAGAGGAAGCCCATAATCATGGAAACTTGTAGAGACACCGTTTCCAGCTTTAACAAAGGCATCGTCCAGATTTTTCCCTAAATTATAATATTCATAAGAGTTGGGAACAGAATTAAAATCTCCCGCCAGAATTACAGGATAAGGAGAGTTATCAATGGCTTTTCTTATTTTTCTGATCTGATCTTCATGGGTTCTGAAAGTAGGAATCAGGTGCGAGAATACAAAACTGAATTTATTCTTCTCTTCTTTTATCCCATCAAACTGAAACATGGATTTATTTAACTGGAAGGGTTCAAGATAAACATTGACTACCCTGACCACTTTCCCGTTGATCTCAACATCTGCATAAAATGAGTTCCCTTTAGATTTATCACAGAGCAACTGTGCCTGCCTGATAATTCTATGTTTTGTTTTTAAAATAACAGTGGGGTATTTTACTAGGTTCTTTTTAACGACTCTATTCGTATCTTTTTCCTGAACCAGAATAATATCAGCATCCTGGTCAACGATATATTTTTTCACATTCTTCCATCCGAAGCTTCCATATTGAACATTGAATGTCAATACTTTAATATCACAATTAGTGATATTATTTTCTCCATGTTGCGGGGAAAATTTAATCCATCGCTTGATAGGATTATAGAATATAAGAGTACTTAAAACGAAAATAAAAGCAATTTTTTTTCTTTTGATGATCCAAACCACAGTAAGTATAATATGCAGGATCACCAGATAAGGGAAAAATAATGATAACAGGTTCAGTTTGCTGAAAAAATTAGGAGGAACCCATGCATTCCCCAATGTACTCAATAACAGAACCAAGATCCCAACATGGAATAACAACAATACCTTGCCAGATTTCATAAATATTTTTTTAACCCCCACATTTTCTTAGCAAAAACCCTACCAAGATTATTTTTTCATGGTGATTTTCAGAAAATTAATGATCTAATCTGAAGGTTCCGATAACAGGAAAATGGTCGGATAAGTCTACAGTCCGGTCGACCTGATAGCTAATTGGTTTTATATTTTTTGAAGTAAATATATAGTCGATCCTGATAGGAAATTTATAATCGTGGAAACTTGTACCGCTTCCCTTCCCTATTTCAAGAAAAGGATCTTTCAGCCCTTCCAGTAAATGATAATATTCGTAAGAATTAGGAACGGAATTGAAATCTCCTGCTACAAAAACAGGATACGGGGAATCATCAATGGCTTTCCTTATAATTTCAACCTGTTCCTGATGGGCTTTAAAAGTGGGTATTAGCCGTTTAAGGATATTCTTTACCTTCTCTTCATCTTCTCCGCTATTATTTCCGTATAATTTAATCATACTTTTCTCAAACTTGAAAGGCTGAAGGTATACAACAACAAACCGGTATCTCTTTCCTCTGATTTCTAGATCGGTTTGCTGGGCATAGGCGTTAAACCATTCATAATCTCCTATGATAAGGTCTTTCTGATCAATGATAGTATGTTTGGTATAAAGTGAAACATTCTGCATCTTTTTCCCTCCTTTAAGACCTTTAAAATCAAATTCTTTCATTCCGTCTTCCTCAAACATGACAACATCAGCATTCTGGGAATTGATATAATTTTCAATATTCGTTTTTCCGGCATTTCCTCCTTTTACGTTGAAAGTAACTAATTTAAGATTAGAAGATTCTTTTGGTGTAGAAGAATAATTGACCCATCTTTTAGCAGGTGTAATCAATGCAAGCCCTAATATAACAAATATAACCGCTCTTTTCTTCCAGCTGAAAATCCAAAAAAGCGTCAATAAAACATAGGCTATTATTAAAACCGGAAATCCCAGTGAAAGCAAATTGACCCAGGGAAATATTTTCGGAGGAACATACGCATTGAGCAGCGTTCCTAACAGAAGAACTCCAATTCCTATATGCAGAAAAAAAAGTATAAGACGAAAAATTTTCACGAAATGATATTAATGAAATCTATATAAATGCTTTTTCCAGCTTCTTGCGAGAAGAAAACCAACCAGCGCCCCTCCTACGTGAGCAAAATGAGCAATTCCTCCTACATTTCCGGAGAACCCAAGATAAACAGAAGCGATAATAATAATCGGCAATATATATTTTGCTTTAATAGGAAATGGAATAAACATAAATATAAGTTTGGTATCGGGATACAATGTAGCAAAAGCTGCTACTACTCCGAAAACAGCACCCGAAGCACCTAACATTTTGCTAACTAAACCATAATAGAGTTCTTTTGATAGTTCATTTGATGAATTAGCATATACATCATAAGGAAAATTATTTATATCTGCCTTCATATAAATCTCAGCTACATTGACTTTTGCCTCAACAAGTTGTGTGGTTATCTGCTGAATTTCATAAAAATTCCAAAGATTAAATAATACAAATGCCCCCAACCCACTTACAAAATACAGTATTAAATATTTCTTTTCTCCTAAAGTTTGTTCTAATACAGGACCAAAACTCCACAATGTCAACATATTAAATAGAATATGCATGAATCCTCCATGCATAAACATATGGGTAATGATCTGCCAGGATTTAAAATTAGGAGATAAGGGATAATATGCTGAAAGTGTATTATATAGCTGAGGATAAATTAAATAAGATATTATAAACACTACAATATTTATAATAATAATATTTCTTGTAATCGGAGGGATATTATTAAACATTCTTTTTAAAATTTATTTTTAAAATCATTAAACGGAACTTCGTAGAAGCATCTTTTTCCATTCGGTAAAAACTCAGGGAAACCCAATGCCGTAAAGTCTTTGATGACTTGTTCCGCATCTTTTTTGTATATAAAATCAAACCTGGATTTAGACTGCATCTTGTTCCATTGGTTATGATAATACTGCATAAATTCTTCTTCCGTCTTGTATTCCAGAATTTCAAAAAGATTTTCCAGGAATTTCATCACCTGTGTTTCTTTCAGCCCTTCAGGGACAGCATCAATTCTCAGGACACTTTCATGGGCGATCTTCATATCAAAACCCAGTTCAGGAAGATACTTCTTAATGGATTTATATTTATTTTTCTCTATCTCATTCATATGATACTCAAGGGAGAAAAGTAATGCATGGCTGTTGGTACTGTTCTTTTTTACTGTTTTATTATTTTCAGCAACTAATAATCTGTGCATTCTTCCCAAGTCCAGCATCAATGTTCTGTCTCCTTTATTGAACAGCCAATATCCGTTCGGAAGCCTCATAAGGTCTTCATCAAAATCCTCTTCTTCAAATAAATTGATCTTGGAAGGTTCTGCCGAAATATTCTGGTGATACATCTCAGCAAGATTATGGATTTCAACTTCTTTAATTTCTTTTTCTTCCAGAAACGGATTATAGTCTTTATCAACTACAATCTCAGGCATTTTTATACTGGTACCGGAATTTCCTTTGCTTGGAAACGTCTTCTGCATGATTTCATCCAGCTGAGGATCTCTTTCAAAATCAAGACTTGGAGCTACATTATAGATTCCCAGGGACCTTTTTATGGTAGAGCGTAACAATGCGAAAATAAGATGCTCATCTTCAAATTTCACTTCCGTTTTCTGAGGATGAATATTAACGTCTATTTTTTCGGGATCAAGTTCCAGGAATAAGAAAAACGTAGGTACATAACCCGGTAAAAGCAATCCTTCAAATGCTTCCTGAACCGCTTTATTGAAATACGGACTTTTAAAATACCTTCCGTTAACAAAGAGAAACTGCTCTCCCCTTGTTTTTTTAGCCCCCTCAGGTTTTGCCACAAATCCATGAAGCTTTACCCAGATAATATCTTCTTTAATAGGAACCAATAAAGGCTGTAGCTTTCTGCCGAAAATATCTACAATCCTCTGCATCTGACTTCCCTTTCTAAGTTTGAAAACGGGATCGTCATCATGAAATAAAGAAAATTCCAGGTTTTCATGTGCCAAGGCCACCCGTTGGAATTCATCGATCACGTGCCTGAATTCGATATTGTTATTTTTCAGGAATTTCCTTCTTGCCGGAACATTAAAGAACAGGTTCTTAACCAGAAAATTAGAACCTTCCGCAGTTTGTACAGGCTCCTGAAACTGAAAAGTTCCTCCTTCAATATAGATATTGGTCCCAATACCAGCATCTTTTTGCTTGGTTTTAAGCTCCACCTGTGCAACGGCAGCTATGGAAGCAAGCGCTTCTCCACGGAATCCTTTGGTGGATATTTTAAATATATCATCGGTTCCCCTTATTTTCGAAGTAGCATGTCTTTCAAAAGCCATTCTTGCATCCGTATCAGACATTCCTACTCCATCATCCACTACCTGAATTAAATTCTTACCGGCATCTCTTACAATCAGCTCCACTTTGGAAGCTCCCGCATCTATGGCATTCTCCAATAGTTCTTTCACAATGGATGCTGGCCGCTGCACCACTTCCCCCGCCGCAATCTGGTTGGCTACATGATCCGGTAAAAGCTGAATAATATCTGACATAAAAGCTAAATCAACTTACAAAAATAGTTAATGAAAACGGTAATAAAAACACCATCAGGCGGATTTAAAATTTAATTATCATTTCAATGCAAAAATTTTGCCTTTTATTGTTAAAACTCCTCCTGAAAATAACATTTATGCTTCTGGTCCCAATATCTACTGATAAAATTCTATTTTGCCTGAGCCTACAAAAAAATTCCCGCCAATATGACAGGAATTTTTTTATTCAATTTTTATGAGGAGTTGTGATATCCTTTTTCTGGTACTTAACATCTACCAAATATTTATCTCATAACCAATTTTTTAGAATCTAATATAAAAACTAGA
>NZ_JALAHD010000293.1 GCF_022712095.1 Chryseobacterium sp.
ACAACCGTCTGAGTCAATAGACGGTTTTTTTATTTCTGTTATTCTCTGGAAATTTATTGACCTTTATCTATTTACTCAGATACATATAAAAAAACAAAAATGAGTAAATTAAGAATCGCTATTCAGAAAAGTGGACGCCTGTATGAAGATTCATTACAACTTCTGAAGGACTGCGGAATTTTCATTAATAATGGTAAAGATCAGCTTAAAGTAACGGTAGATAATTTTCCTATGGAGATTATGTATCTGCGAAATTCTGATATTCCTCAATACCTGGAAGATGGGGTAGTAGATATCGCCATTGTTGGTGAAAACCTATTGATAGAAAAACAAAAAAATGTAAAAATCAGACAAAGATTAGGCTTTTCAAAATGCCGGGTTTCTCTTGCCGTCCCCAAAGATATAGATACCAATGATCTCAGTTATTTTCAAGGCAAAAAAATAGCTACTTCTTATCCGAATACCTTACAACAGTTTCTCAATAAAAACAATATAGATGCCGATATACACGTTATTTCCGGTTCTGTAGAGATTGCTCCCAATATTGGGCTTGCCGATGGAATATGTGACATTGTGAGTTCTGGAAGTACTCTGTTTAAAAACGGGTTGAGAGAAACTATCACATTACTGACTTCAGAAGCGGTTTTGGCAGAAACTTCAATATTAAGTACTGATAAAGAGCAGATTTTAGATAAATTTCTATTCAGAATCCAGGCCGTACTTAAAGCCAAAAATTCCAAGTATATTCTGATGAATGTTCCCAATGATAAAATTTCAAATATTTCAAAAGTTCTTCCCGTTCTTAAGAGTCCCACCGTTATTCCTCTTGCAGAAGAAGGATGGAGCAGTATTCATTCAGTAATTGATGAAAAAAGATTCTGGGAAGTAATTGATGAGCTTAAAGAAAATGGAGCTCAGGATATTTTAATAATTCCAATAGATAAAATGGTGATTTAATTATGCATATAGACAGATACTCAAAAAAAGAAAACTGGATTGATCTTGTAGAACGTCCAGTCATAAAAAGAGCAGAGATCTCAAAAATCATTGCAGAAATTTTCACAGAAGTGGAAAAAAGAGGAGATCAGGCTTTACTTGATTTTAATAAAAAATTTGATTCCGCAGATATTGACTGCTTATCTGTTTCTCAATCTGAAATTGAAAAAGCAACTGAATTAATCAGTGATGATTTGAAAAGAGCAATTCAGAAAGCCAAAGAAAATATTGCTAAATTTCATGGTTCTCAGCAGGAAGAAATTAATAAAATAGAAACTTCAAAAGGAATAGTGTGCTGGAGAGAATCCAGAGGAATAGAAAAGGTCGGGATATATATTCCGGGAGGAACTGCGCCTTTATTTTCTACCGTTCTAATGCTCGCTGTTCCCGCCCAGATTGCTGGATGTAAAGAAATTATTCTTTGTACACCTCCGGATAAAGAAGGGAATATAAATCCTGCTATTTTATATGCAGCTCAACTATGCGGGGTTACTCAAATATTTAAAACCGGAGGAGCACAGGCTATAGCTGCTATGACGTTGGGTACAGAAAGTGTCCCTAATGTATACAAAATCTTCGGACCGGGAAATCAGTATGTAGTAGCTGCCAAGGAATTTGCTTTACATTACGGTGTCTCAATAGATATGCCTGCCGGTCCCAGCGAAGTACTGGTTATTGCCGATGAAAAGGCTTTCCCGGAATTCTGTGCTGCAGATCTCCTTTCACAGGCAGAACACGGAAGTGACAGCCAGGTAATATTTATTTCTACTGATTTTAATATTTTAAATAAGACAATGGAGGAGGTCACCAGGCAATTAAAAAATCTTCCAAGAAATGAATTCGCCTCACAATCCTTGAACAACAGCAGGTTTCTGCTTATGAAAACTATTGATGATGCTGTTGAATTCAGTAATTTGTATGCTCCTGAACACCTTATTCTTGCTATAGAAAATTTTGAAGAAGTTATTCCGCTTGTTAGGAATGCAGGTTCTGTCTTTCTTGGAAACTATTCATGTGAAAGCGCCGGAGATTATGCCAGTGGAACCAATCATACATTACCGACCAACAAATTTGCTAAGAATTATAGTGGAGTTTCCCTGGACAGCTTTGTTAAAAAAATAACGTTCCAGCATCTCTCTAAAAAAGGTTTGCAATACCTTGGGAAAACCATTGAAGTAATGGCTAAAGCTGAGGGGCTTATTGCCCACAAAAATGCAGTATCTATCCGTTTAAAACAAATTAATAATGAAGCCGTTTAATATAAATCAGCTGGTAAGGAAAAACATTTTGGAATTAACGCCCTATACCAGCTTTAGAGATCAGAATGAATTTAGTAATCCAATACTTTTGGATGCCAATGAAAGTCCTTTTGGGGAGTATAATCGATACCCGGATTCTACCCATAAAGAGATCAGGCAAAAGCTTTCGAAGCTTAAAAATATATCTTCAGAACAAATAGTATTGGGAAATGGAAGTGATGAACTTATCGATTTAATCATCAGGATATTCTGTGAACCAAAAAAAGATTCGATTATGATGATGGATCCTTCTTTTGCTATGTATGGATTTTATGCTTCTGTCAATGAAAATAAAGTGATTAAGCTTCCATTAAATAAGGATTTTGAAATCGAAAAACAAAGATTTCTTTCTATTACTCAAGAAAATCAGCCTAAAGTATTCTTTTTATGTTCTCCTAATAATCCTACAGGAAACAGCACTGAAGATATTGAGTTTTACCTTCAGAATTTTGAAGGAATTGTAGTCGTGGATGAAGCTTATATTGAATTTTCTGATAAAAAATCATGTCTGGAACTTATAGCTCAATATCCTAACCTGATTGTTCTTCAAACATTTTCAAAAGCATGGGGAGTTGCAGGAGCAAGGGTAGGAATAGCGTATGCTTCAGAAGAAATTATCAGACTGATGTATACTGTAAAAGCACCTTATAATGTAAATACTTTAAGTCAGCAGCTGATAATAAAAAGTCTGGAAAATCTGGAAGAGTTTAAGCAAAACCTGGAAGATATTAATATTGAGAAAGCATGGCTGAAAAATGAACTCGAGATTATTGAAAATATAACCAAAGTATACCCAACAGATGCCAACTTCTTTCTGATAGAATTTGACGATGCTGAAAAGGTATATAACCAGCTTTTGGAGAAGGAAGTTCTGACCAGTAAAAGAACTCCGGCAATACCTAACTGTCTTCGAATCAATATAGGAAACAGAGAAGAAAATATTCAGCTTATCCAAACCTTAAGAAATAAAGCACTATGAAAAAAGTATTATTTATTGACCGTGACGGAACACTTATTATAGAACCACCTGTCGATTTTCAGGTAGACTCTCTGGAAAAACTTGAATTTTATCCCGGAATTTTTCAGAATCTTGCTAAAATAGCTAAAGAATTGGAATATGAATTAGTAATGGTTACCAATCAGGATGGTCTGGGGACTGACAGTTTTCCCTATGAAGATTTTATAAAACCTCATGAAAAAATGATGAAAGCATTCGAAAATGAGGGAATACTTTTTACTGATGTTTTCATTGACAAAAGCTTTGAACATGAGAATCTTCCGACTAGAAAGCCGGGAATAGGAATGCTGGGTAAATACATGTATGGAGATTATGACCTCGCTAATTCTTATGTAATCGGAGACAGGCTTACGGATATTCAACTGGCTGAAAATTTAGGTTCAAAATCTATTTTAATCAGTGATAACCAAAATCCTGAAGCAGAACTTACAACTACAAGCTGGGCAGAAATTTATCAGTTTCTGAAACAGATTCCACGAAGAGCAAGTGTTACAAGAAAGACCAATGAAACAAAAATTGAAATAGAAGTTAATCTCGACGGGAAAGGAAATTCTGATATTTCTACCGGATTACACTTCTTTGACCATATGTTGGAACAGATCTCAAGACATGGAAATTTAGACCTTAAGATTAAAGTCCAGGGAGATTTACAGGTAGATGAGCATCATACAATAGAAGACACAGGAATTGTTTTGGGAGAAGCTATTCTCAAAGCATTAGGAAAGAAAAAAGGAATTGAAAGATATGGTTTTTTATTACCTATGGATGATTGCCTGGCTCAAACAGCAATAGATTTCGGAGGAAGACCTTGGATCGTCTGGGATGTTGATTTCAAAAGAGAAAAAATAGGAGATGTTCCTACTGAAATGTTTTTTCACTTTTTCAAGTCATTTACCGATTCTTCTAAGTCTAATCTTAATATTAAAGCCGAAGGTGACAATGAGCACCACAAGATAGAATCTGTTTTCAAAGCCTTTGCCAAAGCAATTAAAATGGCTGTAAACCAATCTGATCAAAATTTTAATTTACCTTCTACAAAAGGAAGCCTATAATATGATTGCCATTATAAAATATAACGGGGGAAATGTGAATTCCGTACAAAATGCCCTTAACAGACTGGATATAAAATCAGTTATTACTGATGATCCGGAAATCATTCAAAAAGCGGATAAAGTTATCTTTCCGGGAGTAGGTGAAGCTTCTTCTACCATGAATCTATTAAAGGAAAAAGAATTGGATTTACTTATTCCAAGTCTTAAACAGCCCTTTCTTGGAATTTGTCTGGGAATGCAGCTGATGTGCAAAGATAATGAAGAGGGAAATACCAGTGGAATGGGAGTATTCGATATCAGTGTAAAGAGGTTTCCTGCCAAAGGAATTGTTCCTCATATGGGATGGAATACACTTTCAGATTGTAGTTCTATGATTTTTACAGACATTCAAAAGGAAAATGACTTTTATTTTGTTCACAGTTATTATTGTGAATTATCCCCATATACTACCTCTGTTTGTGATTATCTGCTTCCGTTTAGTGCTTCTTTACAGAAAGACAATTTCTTTGCGACTCAGTTTCACCCGGAAAAATCCGGAAAAACAGGAAATCAACTGCTTAAAAACTTTTTAAAACTATAAATGATGAGAATAATTCCTGCTATTGATATTATTGAAGGTAAATGTGTCCGCCTTTCCAAAGGAGATTACACTACCAAAAAGATATATAACGAGGACCCTGTGGAAGTAGCCAAAGAATTTGAAGATTATGGAATTCAGTTTCTTCATTTAGTAGATCTTGACGGTGCTAAGTCTAAACATATTGTCAATCAAAAAGTACTGGAAAATATTGCAAAGGAAACTTCATTAAAGATCGATTTTGGAGGAGGTTTAAAAACAGAGAAAGACATTGAAGCAGCTTTTAATTCCGGGGCTGCTCAAATTACGATAGGAAGTATTGCCATACAGAATCCCGAGTTCTGCTATAAAATGATTAAAAAATATGGTCCAGAAAAAATTATTCTCGGAGCAGATTGTGATAACAGGAAAATAAAAACTTCCGGCTGGCTGGAAGAAAGCAACAGGGAAGTAGTCGATTTTATTCAAAATTACAAGAAGAATGGAATTCTGAATGTGATCTGTACCGACATTTCAAAAGACGGAATGCTGGCGGGTCCTTCTAAAGAGCTTTATGTGGAAATTATTGACAAAACTTCTGTTCGGTTAATTGCAAGCGGGGGAATCTCGGGAATAGAAGATGTATATATGATGAAAGAAATAGGATGTGCCGGAACCATTATCGGCAAAGCTATTTATGAAGGAAAAATCCAATTGAATGAACTAAAAAAATTGATTGAAAATGCTTAAAAAAAGAATTATTCCCTGTTTAGATATCAAAGACGGAACAACCGTAAAAGGTATTAACTTTGAAGGGCTCCGAAATGCAGGAGATCCTATAGAGCTTGCCAAAAAATATGAAAAACAGGGAGCCGATGAATTGGTTTTTTTAGATATTACCGCAACCATTGAAGAGCGTAAAACTTTTGCACAGCTCGTAAAGAAAATTGCTGGTGAATTAAGTATTCCCTTTACAGTAGGGGGTGGGATTTCCTCTGTAGAAGATGTAAGAAAGCTATTGGAAGCAGGAGCTGATAAAATAAGTGTTAATTCATCTGCTGTAAAGAATCCTCAACTGATCTATGACCTCTCTAAGGAATTTGGAAATCAGTGTGTCGTAGTGGCGATTGACACCAAATGGGTTGATAGCTGTGACTGGGTTCATATTAAAGGGGGAAGGGAAATAACCGGTTTAAAAACATTGGAATGGGCTAAAGAAGCAGAATCCTTAGGAGCAGGAGAAATCCTCTTAACCTCTATGGATGGAGACGGTACAAAAAACGGATTCGATATAAGAATTACTAAACTTATTTCAGAGAATCTGACAATTCCAGTTATTGCTTCCGGTGGTGCCGGTAAAACAGAAGATTTTACTGAAGTATTTAATAAAACATCAGCTACAGGAGCTTTAGCAGCCAGTGTTTTTCACTTTGAAGAAATTCATATACAGGATTTAAAACAGGAACTCAAACATCAAAATATAGAAATACGATGAAAATAGATTTTAGTAAAATGAATAACCTAGTTCCTGTCATTATTCAGGACGACAGAACTCTTCAGGTTCTTATGCTCGGATATATGAACGAAGAAGCATTGGAAAAAACAAAATCCGAAGGGATTGTTACTTTCTACAGCCGTTCAAAAAACAGACTCTGGACAAAAGGAGAAGAGTCTGGGAATTTTCTTACTGTGAAAAGTATTGCAGAAGATTGTGATCAGGATACAATATTAATTAAAGTAATCCCCACCAATGTAGTTTGCCATACAGGAAGTTTTAGCTGTTTCGGGGAAAAGGAAAATAAAGGATTTTTATATGAGCTGGAAAGTAAAATATCCCAGCGTATTGATAATAAAAGTGATGATTCTTATACCTATTCTTTATTCCAGAGAGGAATTAATAAAGTGGCTCAAAAAGTAGGAGAGGAGGCTGTAGAAGTAGTGATAGAAGCCAAAGATAATAATGATGATTTGTTTAAAAATGAAGCAGCAGATTTATTGTATCACTTTTTAATCTTGTTGAAAGCTAAGAATTTTAAGCTTGAAGATATTGAAGAAGTTTTAAAAACCAGAGATAAGTAATTTATGATACAAAAAACCTGAATAAGATTATTCAGGTTTTAATTTATAGGATATGCAATAATCTGATCTTCACCAGAATTCTCCCAAGTCATATTTTGAGACTAGTATGGAAAAAATTTGTAGAGATAATAGGTGTTGCAGTTGGCTGAACCGGAAAAAATAAGACACGAAATAAT
>NZ_JALAHD010000023.1 GCF_022712095.1 Chryseobacterium sp.
ATATATACCTTCCCCTCTTTTCTTGATTCATACCAATTCTCTTGTTGTTTTTCTTTTATTAATTTATTTTCAGACGAACTAAAAACATCTAATAAATTAAGCCCGTTAATAATTACATCTAAAAGACCAGTTACATTCCAGGACATTATTGTTTCTTTTCTTTCTTACTTCCTTCATACATTTCATACTGTAAAAAGCGTGTTTCCAGTTTTCCATTAAAAAGCTTGACTTTTCTTGAAGGACGAAGACCAATCTTTTTCACTGCCTCCAGATTGGAAGAAATGAGCCATGCTAATGTATTAGGATAATCTGTCTTAAATGTATCTCCTATCTTTTTATAGAAATCATCATCATTAATAGAAATTCGTTCATCATAAGGAGGATTAAAAACCATCAGCAATGGGAAAAGCTCTTTTTTAGAATCAAAAAAGTTTTGTTTTTTTACCTCTATCACATCTTCCATTTCAGCAGCCTCAATATTTTGTCTTGCTGCGTTCAACATTCTTGCATCAATATCATATCCTACAATTTTCCCTCCAAACTCTTTAATCCTGTTGATCCTGAATTCCTTAATTTTTGTAAATAATTCTGAATCATAATTTTTCCAGTTCTGAAAGGCAAATTTCTTTCTGAAAATCTGCGCAGGAAGATCCATGGCAATCATAGCAGCTTCAATCAGGAGGGTTCCTGATCCACACATCGGATCGAGAAAATTACCTTTCCCATCCCATCCTGCAATCTGCAGCATTCCACTGGCGAGAACTTCATTAATGGGCGCCTGCCCCTGTTCTTTTCTATATCCTCTTTTAAATAAAGGATCTCCTGATGAATCTAACGAAATCGTAACCAATTCCCTATCTATATGAAGATGAAATTTAACATCCGGATCTCGGGTCTCTACATTGGGACGCTTTTTAAAATGATATTGAAAATAATCTACAATAGCATCTTTCATTTTTAACGTCATAAACTGAGAATGTGTAAACCTCTCTGAATTAACTGTAGCATCAATAGCAAAAGTCTGATCAACATCCATAAACTGTTCCCACGCAAATTTGGACAGTTTATCATAAAATTTATGTTCGTTAAATGCTTTAAATTCAAAGACAGGAACTAAGATTTTCAAAGCTGTTCTTGCGGAATAATTAATCTTATAAAGAAAACCTAAATCTCCTTCACAGTTTACCGCACGGTTTTTAACTTCCACATTCCTCCCCCCCAGCTTCTTGATTTCTTCAGCCAAAACCGGTTCCAAACCAAAGAATGTTTTTATTTGTATCTGTAAATTATCTGTATTCATAATAATAAAATCAATTGTTATTATTTCAGAGCTTCAGTTTTTATTCACGGATGCCTAAAATAAATTGTTTAAAAATTCTGTAACCAAAAAACAGTATTATAAAGTACTTACCCATATCGCTTTTTCTACCGTTTAGTTTCTTATTATAACCCACTTAAAACTAAGCAGTTAATTTATTTCTAGATAAATACTTCGTATTAAGAGCACAAATTTAATTATTTTTGTATTATGGAATGGTTTGAATCTTGGTTTGATACCCCTTATTATCATTTACTTTATAATAACAGAGACTATACGGAAGCTGAAAGTTTTATTACAAAGCTTACAGAGGATCTTCAGCTCGCCCCGTCTTCAAAAATAATAGATCTGGCCTGCGGAAAAGGAAGACATTCGGTTTTCCTCAATAAACTGGGCTACGATGTACTGGGGCTCGATCTTTCCCGCCAAAGTATTGAGTTTGACAAACAGTTTGAAAACGAAACACTTCTTTTCGAAGTTCATGACATGCGTAATCCTATCGATGCCGATCCTGTAGATGCGGTTTTTAACCTGTTCACGAGCTTCGGATATTTCGATAATGACAAAGATGATAAAAATGTTTTTCAGTCTGTTTATAACATTCTTAAACCTGAAGGATATTTTGTACTGGATTATCTTAATGAAGAATATGTAAGGAATACATTGGTCCCTGAAGAAACTGCAGAAAGAGAAAATCTCATTTTTCACATTAGTAGAAGAATCGAAGGAAGACATATTATAAAAGACATCAAGTTTGAAGAAAACGGAAATCTTTACAACTTTTTTGAAAAAGTAAAGCTTCACACACTAGAAGCCATTAATTCTTATGCTACGGAATGTGGATTCGAAAGAATTAAAATCTGGGGGAACTATCAGCTAGATCAATTTAACAGAGAAACATCTCCCCGCTGCATCAATTTATTTAAGAAAAAAGCATGACAATTCTTCTACTTATTTTAAGTGTAATTACAGGAGTATCGCTGGGAAAATATTTTGGAAAAAAAGAAAAACTGGCCAAAAGCCTATTAATATTAAGTGCAGGATTTCTTATTACCATATGTTTAAACGAAGTATTTCCTGAAGTATACACCTCAGATATATCTCCTAATATAGGAGTTTTTGTTATCATAGGAGTTTTACTGCAGATGATCCTCGAAGCTCTTACCAAAGGGTTTGAGCATGGTCATTTTCATCACCATAACGAGCATAATATACTCCCTTTAGCCTTAATGGTTGGACTATTCATACATGCCTTTATAGAAGGGATTCCTCTGGCTAATGAAAAAGAGACATTATCTCCTTATCTTTTGGGAATTCTATTTCATAATCTTCCCATTTCATTTATTCTTGGGGCGTTTCTGTTCAATAAAAAGACAGAGAAGTCTATTTCCTACTCTTCTTTGCTAATCATCGCTCTATTTGCTCTAGCCTCACCATTAGGCATGTTACTCGGAAATTATTTTAATCCTGACCTTCAGCCCTATTTCCTTGCCATTGTAGGTGGTATTTTCCTGCATATCTCATCAGTAATTATTTTTGAGAGTAATAAAAATCACAATATTGACTGGATGAAGATCGGGCTGGTGATCGTAGGAGTTACATTAGCATTAGTAATGCACCTCTTCCATTCTCATTCTCATATACATCACCATCATTAAAAAGTAAAAGCTCCGGATACAATGTATCCGGAGCCTGTATTTTAATCACTTATTACATCATCAGGAAATCAGAATTTCCATCCGAAAGTAAGATAAAAGTTATCTCTGTTATTTTTCACTTGTGAAACAACAGAATAAGGTGTATTTACATCAAAATCTCCTGAGTAATATCCAGTTCCTGCATCAGCATCTCCTTTTAAGAAAGGATTTTTATATTTGGAACTGATATTCTGATAGGTAGCATCAAGATAGAAATTACCAAAATCATATCCGACACCGACTCCAATCGTATTTCTATCTCCTAAGATAAAATTACTGTAATTATTATCTCCTGCTACTCCTGCATCGTTATAAGAGCTGATAGTCATAGCATCAAAAGGACTGGAAGCATAAGCATATCCCCCTCTTATTCTGAATGACTGAATTCTGTATTCCGCCCCTACTTTTACTTCGGAAAGGTTTTTATAATTGTCATTGAAGAATGAGTTCAATTCTCTTTCGGCCGCTCCCTGCACTCTGTATTTAGGTTTAGTTAATCCCAATGTATAGTCTACGTTAAGAGCAAAGTTTTTATTCGGAACAAATGCCCCACTGAACGTTGCTTTCATCGGAGATCTGAAATCCCGGCTTTCTCCATAAGTATTATAGTAAATATATCCGTCATCACCTGTAAAGTGATCTGTATATATCCTGTCTACATTCCACCAAGTAGGTGTTTCCAGAGATGCTCCTAATCTGAATTGGTTTGTTACCTTACCAATCACCCCCACACTTGCAGAAAACCCATTAGATTTTTCAGAGTAAGGAGTATATTGTTTGTCAAATGCATTTACTGAATTATCAAGATCCAATCCGAACAGAGCTGTGTCATATTGATCAATATCCGCATAATGCATATTTACACTTGCTCCTATATAAAGAGAGTTATTATAATTGGCTCCAACTCCTAAATTAAATTTAGATTGGCTCCCATATCTGTTATAGGCATGTCCCATATAAGACATATTTCCATTTACCGCATTTCCGTTGGAATCTACCAGTTGTTTGGCAATTACAACGTTTGTGTTTCTCGGTGATTCTATATATTCTTCTGCAGACTGTGTAGAAAAGTTAGCCCCGATATTAATAAACTTCCAAGCTGTTTTTGGTGATAACTGAATTGTTGCAACACCACTTACATTTCCTACATTAAATTTATCTACATTATATCCGATAGAAGATCCTGCCAAAGAACTTGTATTCTTATTATTGGTAAGAGCCAAAGTAACCGAGAGATCTCCTGCAATTGCTACTCCTAGTCCCGCAGGGTTGGTCATAAGCGAATTGGCATCACCTCCCAATGCTCCGTTTGATCCTGCCATTGCATTAAACTTTGAAGACCCGGTCATAGGAGTATTCGAATAAATATCAATAGAGTTTTTGATCACGGAAATATTCTGAGCCTGTGCATAAAATGCTGCAGAAATACTTATTATTACAAAAGATTTTTTTAACATTATTTTCTTAAATAGTTATTAAAAGTTTAAATTATCTGCCTCCGGACCTGAAGCCTCCGCCTCCACCACCGCCGGATGATCTGAAGCCACCTCCTGAAGAGCCACCGGATCTGAAGCCGCCTCCACTATTAAAACCTCCGGATGATCTGAAGCCTCCACTATCATTAGATCTGAAACCTCCATTATTATATCTTGGCTGGCTGTTATTATAATTGTTGTTATTATAATTAGGACGCGTATTGTTATAATTAGGTCTGGTATTCTGTATGTTCGGATTTCTGTAACCGGAAGAATTTCTAAAACCACCATTGTTAATCATACCGTTTGTTCCGTTTCTGTAACCGGAAGAATTGGTATTCCTGAATCCTGAGGTATTATTTCTAAACCCAGAAGTACTATTTCTGAACCCTGCATTAGCATTATTTCTGAATGCTGAATTCGTATTAGTAGGCTGTCCTGCTCTGAATCCACCATCAGCACCGCTTCTTCTGTAGGCAGGTCTGTTGTAATAACCATTACCCCAGTAGCCGCCACCCCAACCCCAAGGGTTATATCCCCAGTAAGGTGAGTATCCGTAATTCCAGCCCCAGTTC
>NZ_JALAHD010000294.1 GCF_022712095.1 Chryseobacterium sp.
GCAATAGCTCAAACGGGACAAAATTCAAAAATTGACAATTCTCTTTCTTCAAATTTTCCCCCGGTAGTAGATATTGTGAAAAAGAATATACAGAGTATGGGAGGAGAAAGACTTTCTCAAATTAAATCAATGACAACTATTGATACAAAAATGATCAATGGAGAACTTATTGAGAGAATTCAAAAAAAAGATTCTGATGGGAATAATCATGTGACAAGATTTGATGAAGAAATTAAGCGTTCTGGTCGTCTAGTTTCAAAACTTTCCCGCTTTTTCAATAATAATGACGGGCAATTTTTATTTCCGATTTTTAATATTTTGAATAACCATACAAAATATACTGTTTCAGGAATAGAGAAAGTTAATGGGAAAGAATGTTATGTAATAGAGGGAGGAAACTATAAACTTTATCTGGATAAAGAAAGTGGTTTAACACAGAAAGCTGTTGAAGGAAATGGATATATATTGGAATATTCTAATTTTAAAGCTGTTAACGGTCTTACTTTACCGCACAAGATTATCTTAAATAATGGGCAAGAAGAATTCAATCTTTCAGCTATAACATTTGATGACGTTACTGATACTGATTTTTGTTATTGATAGAAAGAATACTATAACTTAAATTTTTAATATATAATTCTAAAATATGATTTTTAATAAAAAACTAATTTTGCTTTTGGTGGTTCTGATAAATGTTTTTTTATTCCAGCATCAAGTCAAAGGAAATGGTATAAGAAAATATGGGTTTGATTTAGATTCAAATTTTTCGGGATCTGATAATATCCAAAATTTTCCTATGGATACAATAAAAATCTCCGGGGTTTTGTCAAAAGATATAAATAACTTGTACCATCCGGAAGAAAATAACTCCTTTTCAATATCCACATCAGATCTCAAATTTAGCGTGTTGGATGGTTCCGAACCGTCTCTTTAAATCTCTTTATTTATCAACCTTTTTAAAAGATGGGGCTTTGGCTACTCACCGATTTACTCACTTTGAAAATGTAGGTTTTTGATTCGTTTTGTATGTCAAATATAATAATTTCCACTGTATTTTAAGGAATAACTACTGAGGTTTTTAAGATTACAACTTGATCGAACTCACAATTGCAAGTTTTTTGATCCAATAATTGTATGAAGGAAGGTTTGAAAATTCTCTGGAACGCATCTTATCTACTGCTTTACTTTCAATGTAATATTAGCTCATCTGTCAGATCAGAAAGATTTTGTGAAATGTTCCTATTCTACTTTTTAATTATCGTTTTATTAAATGCATCCGCAATAGAGCGTAATGATAACTTTGACAGATCTATATCCCAGAGAGGCTCATTTTCATTAATAACCCGCAATGTTTTATCATTAAGATCAAATTGTTCGACAAAGCAATAGTAAAGCAGCCGTAAAAGCATTTTGGGGTTTGTATCTTCCTTCGGGTGCAACTTAAAATAAAGGTAACCGGATTTATTTTTCTTTATTACATTGAGAGAGATTATTTGCTCTTCTCCGAAAAATTGATACCCCGCACTCCAGCCACTTAATCGTTTTATTCTTCCTTTATTTGAAATTACATATTTCCCTTCAAAGCCGGGTAATGGTCTCCATTGTTCATCCGGCAAGTCTTTTATCGATAAATTGAAAACAGCAGGTGGATTCTTCTTATAAATTTGTGGCTTACCCAGCTTTTTCCAAAGCGAATCGTTAAATACTTTTTTGGAATTAAATATTGTTCTCACCTTAATCACACCAAAATCTTTATTTCTCTCTCGAAGAACATAAGAAACGGGACGTAATGAAAGTTTTGACAGGTCTATATTCCATTGCGGATTACTCTCATTTACCACAGCAAGCCTTTTGTTTTTAAGATCAAACTTTTCTACAAAACAATAATAAAGTAATTTGCTCATTACAGGCAGGACTTCTTTACCTTCATTATTTAATCTGCAATATAAGGAATACGTTGTATCGCTATTGCGTATCATGAACTGGGATAATATCTGTTCTTTCAAAAATATTTTTCTTCCTTTTGAAGTCCAGCCTTCTAACCGTTTTACTCTGCCTTTGTTAGAAATCATAAAACGATTTTCAAAATTTGGGATTGGTATTGGAATCCAGTATTCTCCGGGAAGATCTTCAAGTGACAGATTCATGCATGGAGGAGGATTATCTTTGTCAATTAAAGGTTTACCCAGCTTCTCCCAAAGAAACTGATTAAATGAGTCAGCTGAAATATCTGATGGTGTAGCGATGATAAAGTCTTCTTTTTTAGGAGGATTACTTTGCAAAAACCATCGAAATGTTCCTGCTGTTAGAAATCTTTTATTAACTACATCCAAAATGCTTTCTGGGGCAATACCTAATTTTTTTCCTGCAACGTAAATACTTTTAAAATCAGCGATTAAAACTCCTTCAGCAGTGTATTGGCTGATGGGCTGTAGGTAGTCAACATGTAGATTCCTTGCTCTATTTTGGCGAAAGGTTTTTAGTCTTTTTTCGCTGGCCGAAATTTTCTCTAGATTATTGCAATGTATATGAAGGCTATTTCCATCTTTACATGAAATAACAATTAAACGGTTATTAAGGTCAAATTCTTCAACAAAATGATAATAGACCAAACGTGCTACCGATCTTGTATATTTACGACCATCCCAAATAAATCCGCAATGAACATTAAAACCATCAGCTTGAAGGTAGTTATTAAACTGTTTTACAAAAGTCAGTTTCCTAATAAGCTCCGGAAGCCAGCGTTCTTTACCGAATAATGATAAAGACATACGTTCTAAGCTCTTCACCCGTCCATAGTTAGAGATAGCATAATTCTCAAAACCTTCAATCAGCCTCCATTCTTCATCCGGAAGATCTTCTAAAGATCTATTATAGAGAACTTCTTTTACGTATTGGTCTTCTAATTCAGGAGGTAGCTTCATGGACTCATCTCTTTATTCATAAAATTAACACTATTCGTAAGATAAAAATAAGAAAAAGTGCAAAATCGTAAGCAAATAAAAATTATCCGATCCATTAATCACTAATGAAACTAAAAGTGTCTCATTAAAATTACTACTTTAGTATTACATTTCTTTTGAAGACATCTTACATGAAAAATATTTTATTCATACTTATTTCATTTGCTTTTTGGCCACATCAATTATCCGGTCAAAGAACACTTTTTGATAAGGAAAATAATAAGACAAGAGATAAACTTGAACATTTTTTAAAACAAGTTGATGCGCCAGGTATGGCAGTATCAATTTCGTATAAAGGAAATGTTATTTTTTCTGAGGGTTTTGGATATGCTGATATAGCAAATAAAGTTAAGATTGATCCTTCAAAAACCAAGTTTCGAATTGCAAGTATCACAAAAACAATTACAGCAGCTACATTGGGCAAACTTGTTGAATTGGGTTCTATTGATTTTAATAATACAGCAAATTTTTATTTGGATAGTTTGTCGAAGAAAAAATATGATTTTACAATTAGGCAATTAGGTGGGCATCTCTCAGGTATGATGAGAGAGCCCAGCGAAGAAAGATTTAATAAAAATTATTCCCGCAAAGATTTTTATCGAGTTTTTAGCTTGGATGAACTTGAATTTGAGCCATCAACTAAAATCCAGTATAGTAACTATGGCTTTAAACTATTAGGTCTGATTGTCGAAAAAAAATGTGGAATGTCGCTAACAGAATGTCAAAAGAAATATGTAATAGATAAACTAGGTTTAAGGAATACTATGATGGATACAGGTGTCTATGACAGCAACACCACTACATTTTATTCCATTCGTAATAGGCAAGTTGCTATTAGCCCGCCTGCAAAATGTTCATTTAAATATGCCGAGGGATGCTATTTGTCCACTAGCGAAGATCTAGTAATCTTAGGGAACGGTTTCCTTTACTCTAATAGAATTTTAAATAGTGAAACTTTAAAACAATTAATAAAATCGCAGCACTTAAAAAATGGTGAAAAAACTAACTATGGAATAGGTTTTTTTTCTTCAACTGACTACTATGGAAATTACTATTATGGACATGAGGGAAGATACGTTGGAGGGATAAGTTTATTGTACGTTTATCCCAAAGAAGAAATTGTTATTACCTGCTTGATTAATTTGGACCTTATTAATAAAGATCTGAAAAGCTATATACAGGAAATTTTGTTTAGATATATTGATAAAATTCATAATAACCTATGATGTATAAAGATATTATGA
>NZ_JALAHD010000024.1 GCF_022712095.1 Chryseobacterium sp.
CACCAATGTTAATTTTTTTTTAAATTACAATATTCACAATTCTGTGAGGCACTACAATGATTTTTTTAGGTGTTTTTCCTTCCAAAATTTGTTGCATTTTAGGATCATTTATCACCAAATCCTCAATTTCTTTTGCAGATAGCTTAGCGGATAAGGATAATTTAAATTTTGTTTTACCATTTACACTTACCGGATATTCTATTTCATCTTCTACCAGATAAGCTTCATTCAATTCCGGGAACTTTTCAAATTCTAAGGATTTATGATGCCCAAGCAAGCTCCAAAGCTCTTCACAGATATGTGGGGCATACGGAGAAATGATAACAGCCAGTGGCTCAAGAATATTGCGTTTATTACATTTCAATTTCTGTAATTCGTTCACTGCGATCATAAAGGAAGAAACAGAGGTATTGAATGAGAAGTTCTCAATATCAAAAACAACCTTCTTTATTAAGGTATGCAATACTTTGTATTCTTCTTTTGTAGGTTCTTCATCTGACACTTCAAAAACATCACCATTGAAATATAAATTCCAGAACTTTTTCAGGAACCCATATACACCGCTTAATCCTTGTGTGTTCCAAGGTTTAGATTGCTCTAAAGGCCCCAGGAACATTTCGTATAATCTTAACCCGTCCGCTCCGTATTCTTCACAGATCACATCCGGATTTACTACATTATATTTAGACTTGGACATTTTTTCCACTTCACGTTCCGTAATATATTTACCCTCTTCCAGGATAAACTCTGCGTTGGCATAATCAGGTCTCCATTTTTTGAAAGCCTCTGTATCCAGTTCATCCGAAGTTCCTTTTAATAAAGAAACATCAATATGAATTTTCTGTGTAGTATGTTCTACTGCCAAGGATTTGGAAACATAAGTATTTGTACCTTCAATTCTAAATACAAAAGCACTCATTCCCAAGATCATTCCCTGATTGATTAATTTCCGGAAAGGTTCATCATGACTGATCCAACCCCTGTCTTTTAAAAACAGATTCCAGAAACGGGAATATAATAAATGACCTGTAGCATGTTCACTCCCTCCAATGTATAAATCTACCTGTCCCCAATAATCTGCCAAATCTTTTTTAACAAAAGACTCCTGATCATTCGGGTCCATATAACGTAAGAAGTACCATGAGCTTCCTGCCCATCCCGGCATGGTAGATAATTCTAACGGGAAAACCGTCTTTTCATCTATTAAATCGGTAGCTACCACTTTCTGATGAGCTTCATCCCAGGCAAAAACTTTTGCATTTCCTAATGGAGGATCACCATCTTCTGTCGGTAAGTATTTCTCCACTTCAGGCAATTCCAAAGGCAATGCGGATATAGGCAAAGTATAAGGCATTCCTTCCTTATAATATATAGGAACAGGTTCTCCCCAATATCTTTGTCTTGAGAAAATCGCATCACGTTGTCTGTAGTTCGTCGTTCCGTGACCTATTCCCTTGTTTTCAATTTCAGAAATTATTTTTGATTTTGCATCATTATAATTTAATCCATTTAAGAAATCAGAATTCACACAAACCGAATCTTTAGAATCAAAAGAAGCTTCCTGAACGTCTTCGTCCGTTTTCACAACTTTTTTAATTTCTAAATTAAACTTTTTTGCAAATCTGTGATCTCTTTCATCATGTGCAGGAACAGCCATTACAGCACCGGTTCCGTATCCCATTAACACATAGTCTGAAATATAAATCGGCATTTTTTCTCCACTGAACGGATTAACTGCATAACTCCCGGTGAATGCTCCACTCACGTTTTTCACGTCAGACATTCTGTCTCTTTCGGTTTTCTTGGAAGTTTCCTCAATATAAGTATCTACTCCTGCTTTTTGAGCAGATGTAGTAATTGTTTCTACTAGCGGATTTTCCGGAGCCAATACCATAAAGGTGGCTCCAAAGATTGTATCAGGTCTTGTAGTAAATACCTCAACAATTTCATCGTGTCCTTCTACCTGAAACTGAACCTGAGCTCCCTGTGATTTTCCAATCCAATATTCCTGAGAATCTTTTAACGGCTGCGGCCAGTCCAAGGTTTTAAGCCCTTGCAGCAATCTTTCGGAATATGCGGAAATCCTCATGCTCCACTGCATCATTTTCTTTTGATATACCGGAAATCCTCCTCTTTCAGATTTTCCGTCCTTTACCTCATCATTAGCCAATACTGTACCTAATGCAGGGCACCAGTTGACAAATGTTTCAGCTCTGTAAGCAAGACGGTAATTCAATAATATATCTTCTTTATCTATATCAGAAGCGCTTTTCCATTCTTCTGCCGTAAAGTTCAATTCATCACTTTGATTAGCATTCAACCCTTCCGTTCCTTTTTCTTCAAAATGTCTGATTAAGGTGTCTATAGGTTCTGCTTTATCCGAATTTTTATTATACCAGGAATGGAACAGCTGTATAAAAATCCATTGTGTCCATTTATAGAAGGAAGCATCTGAAGTTCTTACCTCTCTGCTCCAGTCAAATGAAAAACCTATCTTTTTCATTTGTTCTTCATACCTGTTGATATTTTCTTCCGTAGTAATAGCAGGATGCTGTCCTGTCTGAATCGCATATTGTTCAGCAGGAAGGCCAAAACTGTCATAGCCTATCGGATGTAATACGTTAAAGCCCTGATGTCTTTTATATCTGGCATAAATATCAGATGCTATATACCCTAGCGGATGGCCCACATGGAGCCCGGCTCCGGATGGATACGGAAACATATCGAGTACATAAAATTTAGGTTTATCTGTTGAATTGGAAGTTTTATAGGTTTGATTATCTTCCCAGTATTTTTGCCACTTTTTTTCTATCTGCTTATGATCGTAAAACACTTTATTTATCTATTTTGTTTTTATTAAATAATATCAAGACTTACAAAATTAAAGATTTTAAAAGAAATAGAGCTTTAATTTTTAATTAATTACAATTTACCATTTTTTCAATAAAAAATCTCACCTTAAGAAGATGAGACTGATTTTTTATTGATTGCTGTTACTTATTGTTAAGGAATCCTTTTAAAAGTATAAGTAACTGACTGGTATTCGTTAGGATTTGTCGTATCTTCTATTTTCAGATTGAGGCTATTATCATTAAGTAGGGTTACTTTTCCTTTATCTGAAGCCATTGTTCCCTGATATTTGATTTCTATATCCTTTTCTCTTTTATCGTAAACATATGTGAAATTACGGTCAGACACTACTGTACATATAGCAGGAGTTCCTGCTTCATCGTTATCTGTTCTTTTCCCTGAGTTATTTTCATTAAATACCCATCTGGACTCCTGCTGGCAAGAGGAATATGTAATTTCATCAGAAACACCACCCCCTCCTATAGGAATAACCGTGATAACTTCCTTCACAGGCTGCCATGTTCCTGTAATAGGATATATCAGTTCAGGAGTATCATCATCATTACATCCTGTGATTGCTAATAATGATAATCCTGTAAATAGTAAAGCTAATTTCTTCATAGATCAAATTTTTGAAAGCTTAAAATTATGATTTATTTGTTTTACTCCTTTATTATTTTGAAAAAAAATTAATAAAAATTCCATTTAACAATAAATTTACAGAAATATAACCTAAATCCTTTATATAAACACATCCCAATAAAACAAAATATCTACATTATTACCAATACCCTAAGAAAAACTGGCTTACATATAAAGAAAAAAGAGTTATTTTTGCTTAAAAAAAATGCAGGATATAACTAAAAATAATTTTGATTTCATACGGGTTCTGTTAGCTTTTATAGTATTTGTAGGGCACTTAGGTGTATTAAGCGCCACAGATAAATTAGCCATCCTAATGTACAGTCCCGTAGAAATTGCTGTTTTTGCATTTTTTATTGTCAGTGGATTTCTCATTGCAAGAAGCTATGAAAGAACAACTTCTTTAAAGAGGTATATTAAAAAGAGGTTCAACAGGATTCTTCCTGCTTACTTACTGGTCATCTTTCTTTCTGCTATATTTTTAAGTTTGGTAAGTACTTTATCTTTTTCTGACTATTTCAGTAACCCCGGAGTTTATAAATATGTATTCTGGAATTCGTTATTCATGAATTTCATGGCTCCTTCCCTACCCGGAGTTTTTGGTAATCAAGCAGTAAACGGAGCGCTCTGGACTCTTAAAATAGAATTTTGTTTTTATTTCCTTGTTCCGCTCATCTTTTTATTATTCGGTAAAAATAACAAGTACAGAAACACCAGTTTAATTATCTTATATTTTTGCTCTCTGCTATTCTTAAATTATTTTGAATCCATCGGCAAAATGGCTATATCACGACAAATCCCCGGATCTTTATGCTATTTCATTGGTGGAATGCTGATTTACTTTAATTTTGACAAATTCATCAAATACAAAAATATTCTTTTCATTATTGCGATTATCACCGTATGGATAGATCTGATAGCTAATATTAAATTATTCTCACCGATCATGCTGAGCATTATCGTATTATATATTGCTTATTCATTTAAATTCCTAAATAACTTTGGAAAGTATGGGGATTTCACTTACGGTATTTATATATTCCACTTTCCAATCATCAGGGTATTCACTACTCTTGGCCTTTTTGCCAATCACAATCCTTATATAATGGCTGTTGTTTGTATGCTTCTTGTTATTGCTGTAGGAGTTACATCTTGGCATTTTTATGAAAAAAGATTTATAAAACTTTAATTTTACATCATTACACAAATGAAAGACCTGGTATCCATCATAACTCCATGTTATAATTCCTCAGAATTTATTGAGGAAACCATACAATCTGTTCTTAATCAGACCTATGACAATTGGGAGTGGCTTATTACAGATGATCTTTCCACAGATAATACGGTAGAAATACTCAGAAAGTATAATGACCCGAGAATTAAGCTTAAAGTTTTAGAAAAGAACGGTGGAGCAGGAAATGCAAGAAATCAAAGCCTTAAAAGAGCGGAAGGTAGGTATGTTGCTTTTCTGGACTCAGATGATTTCTGGTATCCTGATTATCTGGAGACGATGGTCAACTATATGGAAGAGCATCAAGTGGAATTGGTTTACTGTAACTATTCCCGATGTGATGAAAATCTACATCCTATATTAAAAGATTTCTTAGCTGATAAAATCGTAACTTTTTCCAATCTGTTAAAAACATGCAGACTGGCTCCGGTATCTACGATGTATGACAGCCAAAGAATAGGAAAGTTTCTATTTCCTGCCAATAGTAAACGCGAAGATCATGTCATGTGGCTCAATCTTTTAAAACAGGTACCTGAAGGATATCCTGTAAAGCAAACATTAGCCAAATACAGAATGCGCGAGAATAGTGTATCGCGTAAGAAGAAACATATCATTAAAGATCAGTATCTCGTTTATAAAGATTTCATGGGATTTTCCACTTTAAAATCTTTGTATTACACTGCTAACTGGGCCCTTAATGGATTTCTGAAGTATTCTAAGATATTCAACTAAATCAGTTGATATTAAAATCCCTCTGAATATGTTTCAGGATAAGTTCTGAAGAATTAGGTTTCTCATTGACGAATCTCTCCGCATTACCTGACATTTCATGGCGTAATTTGTCATCATGTAATAAAGATAGAATAAAGGTTGTTGCTGAAACTTCATCATCAAATGAACGGCCTCCGTTTCTATCGATCAGTTCATCAGCTTCCGGATTTTTTTTGTAATGGTTTCCAAAGATAACAGGTACTCCAAAAGTGGCCGCTTCTAGAATATTGTGTAGACCTGCATTATGAAAACCACCTCCTACTACTGCAATACCCGCATACGAATATAACTTTGACAATAATCCGATACTGTCAATTATTAAGATTTGAGCTTCTTTTGCTGGAAAACTTAAATTTTTATATATTTCGCTATACAAAACAGCATCAGGAAAATTCTGCTTAAGCCTTGGAACTCTTTTTAAATCATGAGGAGCAATAATCAGTTTAATGTATGGATTTTCTCGTGCAATATGTGCTAAAATTTTTTCTTCAGCTTCCCATGAGCTTCCAAAAACGATTGTTTTTTTATGATCTATAAAATCCTCAATATTTTCTATTGTATTAGCCTGAATCCGCAGTTGTCTTACTCTGTCAAATCTCGTGTCCCCTGCTATAGAAGAATTATCAAGTCCTATACTTTTTGCCAGACTACATGAAGAAACAGTCTGATGAAAAAACCAGTCAATATTTTTTCTAAGCTGTTTCACGAACCATTTACCATAAGATTTGAAGTATACCTGCCGGTCATAAAAAAGAGCCGAAATTACATAAGTTCTAATATTTCTGTTTTTTAGCTCCCGCAGCAGATTATACCAGTAATCATATTTAACGGTAAAAAATAATTCTATATTAAGATTTCCTACAAACTCTTTAACGATGGCTTTTTTATCAAAAGGAAGATAGCATACAGCATCAGCAGGATGATTCTTTTTAATCACATTTTCATATCCTGAGGGTGAGAAAAAAGTAACAAGAATTTTATGTTCAGGAAATGATTTTTTCAGTTTTTCAAGAACAGGAAGCCCTTGCTCATACTCACCCAGACTGGCAGCATGCATCCAAATAACTTTATCACTTTTTGAAAATGAGGACTTTATAATAGACAGAGATTCGTCTCTGCCTTTAATTCCTTTCTTGGTTTTTTCGTCAAATAAAGCGAAAATTCTCATTCCTAAAATGAGAGCATTTACAAATATGTTGTAAAAAAAAATCATATTAAAACCCTGTCATTCTTAGTAGTGGAGCTGGAAACAGCTAAAAAATCAAGTAGATCATCCGACTCATTAGATATATAATGTACAGTCTTGGGAAGAATACAAATAGATTCTCCTTCTCGCATTATATACCTTTCATTATTAAGATGAAATACCGCTTTCCCTTTTAGTATATAAAAAGCCTGTTCAGCTTTCTCATGAAAATGAGTCTTTTCTGCAGTAGGAGAAGACATTGATTTCCGCTTAACAGATAACTGAGGAGAATCTCGTAAGATCCAATGATCTCCCCACTGATAATATTCTGAGTTTTCTTTAGACTTCTTCATTTCTTTTCTTTCTGTACATGATGAAAATATTAATTCCTATAACCACAAACAACATCCCTACTAAAACAAACGAAAAATTACTTAAACCATCCTTCTTATTCTGTGCCACAGAAATACTTTCCATAACAATACTTCCTAATAAGAGCTGTAGTGGAATCAACATACTAAAAAGCATTATTCCTAGAGGCTCTTTCTTACGAAATTCCTTGGGTACATTCAGCATAGGTGAATTAGGCATTCTTGAAAGCGATACAAAAAGTAAAAAAATAAAAGTAGCAATGGCCGGCAAAAACCATATCATTCTTTTATGCCCCTGCCCATCGACTTCCCCGTGAAAATCAAAATGAGTAGGAATTGTATCCGGCAACCCTGAATAGTGAGTTCCCGTAAAAATCCAAAGTGAAATAAGCAACAATATATTTATCGATAATAACAGCTTGGACATTATAACTAAATTAAAGAACGTTTTTTATAACTCTTAGTTTATGAGTATGCTTATTCATTTCTTTATTGAAAATACCTGTAGAATCTAAAGTATCAATTCTTACTTTTCCTGAAGCATGAATGATCTTTTGGTTATCCAGCATAATTCCCACATGAATAATCTTCCCTTCGGAATTTTCAAAAAAAGCCAGATCTCCCGGTTGGCTTTCTTCTACAAAACTTAGCGGCTCACCCACTTCGGCCTGCTGATAGGTGTCCCTTGGCAATTTAACATTATGAATTTTGTAAATCAACTGTACAAATCCGGAGCAATCTACGGCAAAAAAACTTTTTCCACCCCACAAATAAGGAACATTTAAAAATTCCTTAGCCGTCAATGCAATACTTTCACGCAGATCATGACTTCTCCTTGAGGCTACAGCAGGAAACTCCACCTCCGATCCCATAGAAAGGAGTGTTCTTCCATCATTCATCATAACTGAGGAAAAATCTTCGGTAATTACCGTTACTTTTCTATGGGCAAGTTCTTCATCAGATACGGGTTTGATTTGCTTTGTATCCATCCAGCCTTCATAGTCATCATAATGCATTTTTATTTTAGTCCAGTTTTTATTAACTTCCAAAATATCAGCACTTTCACCGAATAATATTTCCGTAACAATTTCTGCTCTGTCAGAGTTTTCTGCACGTACAGGTGCTACCGTAACAATACAAATTCCTTTATTCATAATATTGAATGAGATTTCAGGTCTCGTTTTTATTTTTTCCGGAGAAAATTCACTCCGTCACGCAAAGGTAAAATAAGATTTTCAAAGTCGTCATCTTTTGCAATCAAATCATTAAGCAGCTTGATATCCTGTGTTGATTTCTGCTTAGAATTTTCTTCCAATACCTTTCCATACCAAAGTACATTATCAAACATAATTACTGATCCGGATCGGGTTCTGTCTTTGATGAGTCTGAAATATTCTGTATAATTTTCTTTATCTGCATCAATAAATATCAGATCAAAAATTTCATCGGTGGTTTTTAAAAAGTCTTTTGCATCCTCAATCTTAAAATCAATCTGATGAGCATATCTACTTTCTCCAAAATACTTCCGAGGAAGATAAGCGAGATCTTCATTCACATCCAAAGTAATCAGCCTTCCTTCTTCAGCCAATCCTTCAGCTAAGCATAAGGTGGCATATCCTGTAAAGGTACCTATTTCCAAAATTTTTTCAGGACGTAACATTTGAGAGATAATCGTCAAAAGTCTCCCCTGCTGATAACCGGAAATCATATGAGGCTGAGTCGTTTTCTGATAAGTTTCTCTTCTCAGTTTTTTCAAAATATCGGGTTCATTAGAAGCATGAGTTTCTAAATATCGGTCCATTTCCGGGTCTTTCTCTTCAAAATAGCTCATCCTGTAAATTTCTTCTAAATTAAGGTAAAACAATTGATTTTCAAAAATAGGGAAAATCCCGAAAAAAATCCGTAAAAACCCTGAGGTTTCCCGGTTATTTAAAAAGTAAATTTGTAAAAAGCTAATTAAACAATCATGAGAAAAAATGATGAAAAAAAATTTATCCCACAAGGAAATAAAAAAATCTAATAACACAGATATTCCTCCAATCAACAAAAACCAAAAAAAAGTACCCAATTCATTTTTTCAAAAGATTATTTCATTATTGAAAAAAGAAGAGTTAATTTGATTAAACAATAAATCCCGGAAATTCCGGGATTTATTGTTATTAGAAAGTTTTATTTCTTATTTCTTTATCGGTGCGATATCCATCAGTTTCATGAATTCATCCAGTTTCGGCATAATGATGATTTCAGTTCTTCTGTTTTCAGCTCTTCCTGAAACACTCATATTGGTTGCTTTAGGATTATATTCTGAACGTCCTCCTGCTGTAATTCTTGCAGGATCTACACCAAACTGAGTCTGCAAGATTTTAGCAACAGCTGTTCCTCTTAACGCAGAAAGGTCCCAGTTATCTCTTGGCAAATTCATTGAATTCAAGGGTGCATTATCTGTATTTCCTTCAATAAGTACAGAATATTTATCATAGTCATTGATTACTTTAGCCACTTTACCTAGCACTTCTTGTGCTTCCGGTAATACATTGTAATCTCCTGTTTTGTATAACATTTTATCAGAAAGAGAGATCATTACCACTCCTTTTAATACTTTTACCTGCACATCATCATCTGCCACATTATCAAGAGATCTTTTTAACTTGTTGGATAATGCAAGATTCAGACTGTCATTTTTAGCATTGGAAGAAATCAATTGTTTAATGTATGCATTAGATGCATTAATTTCTCCTACTAACTTATCAATGTTTGCTGAACTTTTACCTGTATTGGACAAACAGGCATCCAAAGATGATTTCAGCGCGTCGTGTTGACTCTTAAGGAGGTTATTTTCTCCTGACAGTGCAGAATTCTGAGCTTTCAGATCCTGAATTTCACGTTGTCTTTCTCCAATGTTTTCAATACACTGCTTATAGTTGGTGCTCAAAGCATCATATTGCTTTTTGCTGACGCAAGATGTCAATCCCAACACCATCGCAGAAACTGTTAAAACTTTTAAAATCTTCATAAGTTAATCTTTTTTAGACAAATCAAAGGTAGGGAATTGAATTTAATTTTATGAATTATCTTTGTGTGAAAGAAATCAGATTGACGTAATGCTCAACAAATCAAGTTTTAAAATTCAACTGGAACATCTCATAAAAACTCCTCAGAGCCATACTTATCTTTTAGCAGTAAGCGGAGGAGCAGATTCTATGGTTTTATTGAATTTATTTCATTCATTTTTCTCTTCACAAGAAGATAAATCATTATTTCATGTTGCTCACATCAATTACAAATTACGGGGTGAAGATTCTGATTCAGACCAAAGGGTAGTTCAGGATTTTTGCAATCAGCATTCAATTCCTTTTCATTTATATGAAGTTTCGGAAAGAGATAAAACACCTGAAAACTCCATACAGCTTTGGGCAAGAGATTTACGTTATTCTTTTTTTAATAAAATACGGAATCAGGAAAATTTAGATTTTTTAGTTACCGCCCATCATCTGAACGATCAACTGGAAACTTTCCTGATCAATCTTTCCAAAGCATCGGGAATTAAAGGATTAAGCGGAATCCCTGCTAATGAAAATCAGATTCTGAGACCTTTACTTTCTTTTTCCAAGGAAGACATTTACGAATTTGCAGAAAAGTCCAACATCCAATTTAGGGAAGATATTTCCAATAAGAAAAACGATTATTTGAGAAATAAAATAAGAAATAAAATAGTTCCTTTGCTTTTAGAGACCAATGGGCATTTCTTAGATAATTTCAAAAGAAGTTCTTTATAC
>NZ_JALAHD010000295.1 GCF_022712095.1 Chryseobacterium sp.
GAATAAGGGTATAAAAGGTCTATAATATTAAGAAACATTTCAGTTTTTAAATAATAGAATAAAAAGTAAATCGTTAATAAGTTTATAAGTATAAAACTATCTTATTGTAATGCCTTCATTTTTTGGTACATTTGCACGTTTATTTTTTTATTTAAAAAAACGTTTTTTTTGTATAAGCAGCACGTTTTTTGTTTATGCTAACTGTCTGAAGAAACAAATGATGTTAAACTACTATTTTAAATATTATCTTGCCTGTCTTTCCTTAATTTTTTCAGGTTTTTTTTATGCTCAAAATTCAGCAAGCGGCAGAATCATAGACGCTAAAACCAATAAAGAAATTTCAGGTGTAGAAATTTTCATTAATGACAGCAATCAGGCTTATATAACTACCTCTGCAGGGAACTTCAACGTATCCTCAGATACCATCATCTACAAATTAAAATTTTTAAGAAAAAACTATAGCCTTGAAAATATAGATATCAGTCTTGAAAACAGTCAGAATCTTATCATTAAGCTTTCCCCGGAAAAGGTAGGTGACATCCAGGAAGTTGTAATTCATAATGAAAAAACCAAATACAAGAATAAAAAAGAAAATCCGGCTTATGCCATTATGCAACAGGTGTGGAAGAGAAAAAGGAATAATGGACTGAATAAGTTCAATACATATACTTTTAAGGAATATGAAAAGATTCAGTTTGATGCTAATAATCTGGACAGTGCCTTTATGAGCAAGAAGGTTTTTAACAAATTGGATTTTATTTTTGATTATGCAGATTCTACAGCCAGTGGAAAAATAGCCCTTCCTATTTTCTTAAATGAGGCAATATATAAAAATTATGGAGAGAATAAACCCGGGAAGAAAAGCAAAAGGCTTCTTGTTGCCCAAAAAACCTCAGGATTTCAAGATAACCAGATTGTTACGCTAACTGCTAAAAACCTTTATCGTGATATCAATATCTATGATAACACTCTTAATTATTTTGATATTGGATTCCCAAGCCCAGTAGGAACAGACGGTTTCAGCACTTATGATTACAACCTTATAGATACAATCAGCATAAGAGGAGAAGATGCCTATAAGATAAGATATATGCCTAAAAGAACAGAGGTTTTAGCATTTCAGGGGTATCTTTATATCGGCACCGATAATTATGCCGTTCTTGGCGCTACGCTTAAATCAACCAAAAAAATTAACATTAATTTCATTAATGGCATCTCTACGGAACTGGAATATGACAATCCCGACGATGAAACATTTCTTCCTAAAAAGTTTGTCACTGAAATAGAAATGACTCCTTTTTCTAAAAGCAAAAAAGCTAAAAGCATCATTGCTAAAAGAAGTGTAGACTATTCTGAATATGAATTCAACAAGCCTATTGAAGCTTCTGTATTTGTACGGAGGGAAGAAGAATATGATGACAGTTTCGTAGATAAGGATGATGCCTATTGGGCACATGCAAGACCTGATTCCCTATCAAAAACCGAACAGGGGGTTTATGACATGCTTGATAAACTTCAGCAGACGCCAAAATTCAACAGGATTGTAAAACTTTACGAAACACTGGGTTCAGGGTATTATAATATCACCAAAGGAATTGATTTAGGGAGTATTTATTCCATCTATGGGACCAATGAAGTAGAAGGAAACAGGATAAGATTAGGAGCAAGAACCTATTTTACAAGAAATGATCCATGGAGAGTCCAGTTCTACACAGCTTATGGGTTTAAAGATCAACAGTTCAAATACGGAGTAGAAGGGCGCTATATGTTTAACAGAGTAAACAGGTTTATGATAGGAGCAGGAAACAGAAGAGACATCATGCAGCTTGGAGTACAACTTACTACGGATGATGGTATTATGTCCCGTTCTTTCGCTTCATCCACTGTTTTTGCACGTGGGGAAAACGCCTCTTTAAGCTCTGTTAACCAAACCAATATTTTCACCTCCATCGAACCCTGGAAAAACTTTCAGATCAGGCTGGACGGAACCCTGCAAAGCATTAAATCAGCTAATCCAGATGGATTCAGTCTAATGTATTACAGAGATGGAACCCTTAGAAAAACAGTGAATGATTCTCATGTAACATTGAGTCTTATTGCCCGACCTGGAGCCAAGTTCTCCCAAACAGGTGTGGACAGATATGAGCACGGAACTTTAGCACCAACCATTGTCCTTAAATATACAAGAGGTATAGAGGGATTATTTAATGCGGACTATAATTACAATAAGCTTCAGTTCATGTTTTACAAACCGGTTTTAATAGGAAGCTGGGGTAAGACCCTGATCAACTTTGAAGCAGGTAAAAACTTTAATACCGTTCCCTTAGCTTTACAGAATATAATTCCGGGTAACCAATCTTATAGTTTGGTTTCTAACACCTTTGCTCAGCTTAACTACTATGAGTTTGTAGCAGACACCTATACAACTTTACATCTGGAACATCATTTCAATGGAAAGGTTCTTTCTTATATTCCATTGATCAAAAAATTAAAACTGAGAGAGGTTGCTTTCATCAGAGGAGCATACGGAACTTTAAGCGATGCAGCCAAAGATATTAATGTAGAAGGATATAAATATTCTGCACCGGATGAACACATCTATTATGAGTACGGATTTGGAATTGAGAACATTGGATTTGGAAACCTTAGAATCTTCCGTGTAGACTTCAACTGGAGGGGGAATTATCTTGACAGACCTGGCATCTCCAAATTCGGAGTTAAGGCAGGATTCCATTTTGGCTTTTAATCTTACTAAACAATATATAATAATAAATAAAACCAGAGGCTCTAAGTCTCGTTTTATTTATTATACCTGGAGTAAATAATTTCTTTAAGTTTCATTATATCTTCACTTAGTCCTATCAATATTCAGTAATTTCATTCTATATAGTTTGTAGTTTGAACAGCAAACACCATGAAGTTGATAACATAAAAAGCCTCAGCAAGTTGCTGAGGCTTTTATTTTATTAAAACGCTTTATTATGCGTTTGGTTCTACAGATACAAAAGATCTGTTGTTAGCTTTTTTTCTGAAAACAACTTTACCGTCTACTAAAGCAAACAAAGTGTGATCTTTACCAATTCCCACATTATCTCCTGGGTGGTGCTGAGTACCTCTTTGTCTAACAATAATATTTCCGGCAATAGCGTCTTGACCTCCGAAAATCTTCACACCTAATCTCTTAGAGTGAGATTCTCTACCGTTTTTGGAACTACCGACTCCTTTCTTGTGTGCCATTTTATTAGTGGATTATTATTATTTCTTAAGTTCTTTAAATTGATCAATATTCTTAACGATAAGAGCATCTACATCTTCATGAGTAAGAACATTTTTTCCTAATTCTTCTTTAAGTCCTTTTCCTAGAACAGTTAAAGTTTCTCTGTTTTCTTTAGACTGAGACAAACTGTGTTTCTTTAAGTGATAGTTCAATTCATGATCTTCACCAAAGTTAACAGTTGCATGGTCAGAATTAGAATTAGATTCTGTTTTAGCCTCTGCTTTTACAGTTTCTTTCTTAGCAGCTTTTTTAGCTCCTCCTTCAAAACCAGTGATTCCTGTAATCTGAATTTGAGTTAAAGATTGTCTGTGTCCATTTTTTACCGCATAACCTTTTCTTCTTTTCTTTTTGAAAACGATTACTTTATCAGCTTTTACATGGTCTAAGATCTCTGCTTCTACAGTGATACCATTTACAGCCGGGGCGCCAACAGTGATTGAACCATTTACAGTAAGAAGAACTTTATCGAAAGAAACTTTCCCTCCTTTATCTCCTTTTAAACGGTTTACAAACAACTTCTGGTCTTGCTCAACTTTGTATTGAAGCCCTGCTATTTCTACAATTGCAAACATTGTTTATAAATTTTAGTTATTTCGAGGTGCAAATATAGCAATTATTTTCCAGATACCTTATAACCAACATTATAATTTTACAAATAATTCCAGTTTTTAAAAAATTCACTATGCATTGAATATTTTTTTTACACCAAAAAATCACTACTTAGTGTAATTTTTTATAAGTTCGTATTCACACACCAAAAAAATTTTATATGAAAAAAAACTTTAAATTCTGCTTAATAGCAGGAGCAGTTGCTGTATTTTCTTTATCAGCATGTAATGACGACACGCTAACAGACAATTCTGTAGCCCCACAATCCTCAACTGAAAGTGCTAAAATCCAGCAGCCGGGAGAACTCGAAAAATCATGTTCTTATGTAGACGCTTACTGGTCTTCAACAGCTGTTTTGAAAACAGCACTCTCCACCACAGCTGATACCAATTTTATGACTTCACAAATGACCAAAATAGCAGCTATGTGGGGAAGAACCGCGCCTCTGTTGAGATTTGTAGACGACCCATCCAGTCCCAATTCTACCTACAACGCCATTTCTTATTCCAACGGAAGAATTTATTATGGATATGCTATTTATGCCGATGCAAAAAATAAAGGAGGAGATATTGTAAACGCGATGATTCTCGCCCATGAATACGGTCACCAGCTTCAATATATATATGGTTTACCGACTGTAAATGAATCAACTGCAAGACCCAACGAATTAGAAGCAGACGGCTTTGCAGGCTATTACTTAAGAAGGCCTAACGGGTATAATAAAACCAACTTTGCTGAAATTGCTGCTGCTTATGAATTTGCTCAAAGTATAGGAGATTACGGAACATCTAGTCCGAATCACCACGGAACTCCACCACAAAGAAGATCTGCTGTACGTCTCGGTTTCCTCCTTGGTGATTACAGTCTTTCCGCAGCCGATTTCGATTACAACTTTTTCTATTATTATCAAGGAGTACTTAACGGAACTTATAAAATGGGAAAAAATCAAAGAAACCCTGAGATTGACTCTTATATGAGCCAATATATGGATGAATTGAGAAAAATCTATTCCGGTGAAATATCTGCTGAAGAATATAAAAATCTGTAACATTCATTTCACATTATATTTAAGGAAAGAGGTAGATTAAATTTTACCTCTTTTTTTAATAGCCCAAATCACAAAGTTTATTTAATTTTGAAACACCTTATTATCTATTAATGAACAGAGATCTTTATATTGACTTTGCAAAAGGGCTGGCTACTCTTTCCGTTATCTTTATTCATACGGCATTCTGGTCCGGGCAATTTTATATTCCAACAGAAGTCAGAGTGTTCTCATTGGTTTTCGACGTAGTTTTATTCTATGCACTAAGCGGAATTACATCGGGGAGCAATGTCGAAAAAACATTATACAGACTCCTTAAGCTACAAATCACTTACATGATCTTTGTGACGTTTCTTTTTTTTGCAGATTATTTCTTTAAAGTATTTGGATTGAGTATTTTCTCTTTAGAATGGCTGCAAAACTTCTATTCTACTTTCGGATCAAAATATACTCCTTCGAGTATTTCATATGTCCCTCAATGGCAAAATCTCGGAAACTGGTATCTTCACCAATATTCCAATGCAGACACCTTTCCTGTCGTAATGGGAAGTTTCTGGTACCTGAAAGTATATTATATTCTCAGCGTATTCGGTGTTTTAATTTTGAGATTTTTTCCAAAACATATCAATTGGTTTATCGGACTCTGCATAGGACTAACATTACTTTTTAATATTTTCCCACAATACTATCCAAGCGGGCAGGTAGGATATATTGCTTTTTATCTGGCTGTATTTCTAATAGGTAATCGGATGAGAGGTAAAAAAATTCCGCTCCGGATCATTCCGGTTCTCTATGCGTTCGTAGCTGCTGCCCTTATTTGGATGTTCTGGTATTACGGGAATGATATATTCTACAAAATAAGTAAACAGAAATTTCCGCCAAGGATCCCTTATATCATCTGGATCTTATTCTCTCTCGTTACTTTATTTGTTTTTTACAACAGATTAAAAATCAATAAAGAGAATCTCATTACGTATATTGGTAAAAATGCTATTTTCTTTTATTTTGCTCAGGGAATAAGTTCTTCATTAATCTATTTCATTGTAGTTCCGTTGAATAATCAGATTCCATGGTGGGTTTTAATGATCCTTATTTACATCACTAATACCATTATGGCTTACCTCATAGCCGGAGGATTAAAAAAGCTGGATGAAACAGGCTGGAAAATTTTAGAATTTTTAAAACAAAAAACAGCATCCGAGACCAAAAAGAGCAATTTGAAATAAAATAATATTTCTTATTCCAATTTATTTTAAATTTACAGAAAGTTTATAATATGTTTAAGTTGAAACTCCCTACTGACCCAAGGTGGGCTAATATTGCAGAAGGAAACATTGAAGAAATTTTAACAGATCATGCCTGGTGCGAGCAAAAAGCAGCTACCAATGCCATATCACTGATCACTATGTTACCTGAATACCCTGAAATTGTAACCGAACTTCTCGCCATTGCACAGGAAGAACTGGACCATTTTGATCAGGTTCATGAAATCATTAAAAACAGAGGCTATGCCTTGGGTAGACAGCGGAAAGATGATTATGTCAATGATTTGATGAAGTTTATCGTACAGGGATCCCGTGATGAATTAATTATTGACAAAATGCTTTTTGCTGCTATGATAGAAGCCCGAAGCTGTGAAAGGTTTAAGGTTCTTACTGAAAACATCAAAGACGAAGAGCTTAAAACATTCTATAAGGAATTAATGATCTCCGAAGCTAATCATTACACGACTTTTATCGGATTTGCAAGACTTCTTGGAGATCCCGAAACAGTAAATAAACGCTGGGAAGAATGGCTTGAATACGAAGCCAAGATCATACAGTCTTATGGCAATAAAGAAACTATACACGGATAAAAAATACAAGTTGAAAAAATTGACCTTTGAAAATATTACCAGTACCTTTCTGAAAAATTTTTTTCAGGGATTGGTAATTATTGGGCCCATCAGCCTTACTATTTTTGTCATATGGTATATTATTACCGCTATTGACAATATTATTCCCTCAGTCGCCAAACAAATCCCGGGACTTGTCTTTGTTTCTACCATACTTCTTACCGCTATCCTTGGGTATTTAGGTAATAAATTTGTGGTAGGAAGATTCTTTTTCGACAGAATGGACAGCCTTCTGGAAAGAACTCCCGGAATAAAACATATTTACTCTCCAACCAAAGACGTAATGTCCTCATTTGTAGGAGACAAAAAGAAATTCAATGATCCTGTTTGGGTGAAAACCAATGAAAATCCCGAAGTCTGGAGAATCGGTTTTCTTACTCAGAAAGAAATGGCAGATGTGGGAAAGGATAATTATGTAGCCGTATACCTTCCTCATTCCTATGCTATTTCAGGTTGGGTAATCGTTACTGAAGAAAAAAACATCAAACCTGTAGTGGGAATGACAGCAGCTTCCGCAATGAAATTTGCAGTAAGTGGTGGTGTTGCCGGGTTCCACTCCGATGAAAATGTATTTAAAGCTCCTGAATGATCAGCTATCATTCTTTGCTATACATAATACATACTGATGATTTGAATTTATTTCAAAATTAAATTTTCTTTAAAACAATCTAATATACTCAACCCATGAACTTACCTTACGCGGAGCCTTTCCGTATTAAAATGATCGAAGAGATTTATCAGTCAACAAGAGAAGAAAGAGAAAACTGGCTTAAAGAAGCTAATTACAATTTATTCAACTTAAAATCTTCGCAGGTTTTTATTGATTTGCTTACCGATTCCGGCACTGGTGCCATGTCGGACAGACAATGGGGAGCTTTGATGACCGGCGATGAAAGCTATGCTGGATCCCGCTCATTCGAACAGCTTCAAAATACCGTTCAGAGTATTACAGGATATCAATATCTTCTTCCTACACATCAGGGAAGAGCTGCTGAAAATGTTTTATTTTCAGTACTGGTAAAAGAGGGAGACATAGTACCCGGAAATTCTCACTTTGACACTACAAAGGGACATATTGAGATCAGAAAAGCCCATGCGGTAGACTGTACCATAGACGAAGCTTTCGATATTAATGATTTACATCCTTTTAAAGGAAATATTAATTTAGAAAAGCTAGAAAATATTTATAAAACCTATCCTAAGGAAAAAATTCCATTTTGCCTTGTAACCATTACCTGTAATTCTTCAGGAGGACAGCCTGTTTCTCTGGAAAATATGAAAGCTGTAAAAAAGCTTTCCGATCAGTATGGAATTCCTGTTATTTTCGATTCGGCGAGATTTGCAGAAAACGCCTATTTTATTAAAAAGAGAGAACAAGGACAGGAAAATAGAACCATTAAAGAAATAGGCAAAGAGATGTTTTCTTATGGGGACGGAATGACCATGAGCTCCAAAAAGGACGGGCTTGTCAATATTGGGGGCTTTATCGCTTTAAACAATAAAGAAATTTTTCGTGCTGCTTCTAATTTCACCATTATCTATGAAGGCTTCATTACCTACGGAGGGATGGCGGGAAGAGATATGGCAGCCTTGGCAGTAGGACTTAATGAAGCTACTGAATTCGCTTATCTTGAGGCAAGGATTTCACAGGTGGAATATTTAGGAAACAAACTTATTGAATATGGAATTCCTGTTCAGAAGCCTATCGGTGGACACGCAGTTTTCATCGACTCATTAAATTTTCTTCCGAATGTTTCGCGTGAGGAATTTCCGGCTCAGACATTAGGACTTGAAATTTATAAGGAAGCAGGAATCAGAACGGTGGAAATAGGAACCCTGTTAGCAGACCGCGATCCTGAAACAAGAAAAAATCGTTATCCTAAATTAGAATTGGTGCGTTTAGCTATCCCAAGAAGAACCTATACCAATAATCACATGGATTATATAGCAGCAGCCATTAAGAATGTCTATGAAAGGAGAAATGAAATAACAAAAGGGTACCAAATTACCTGGGAACCTGAAATTTTAAGACATTTCACTGTACAGCTTGAAGAGGCATAAAATTAAAATATAAAAAGCTCCTGAGTTTTCATCAGGAGCTTTTATTTTATTGTTTTGATATTCTGTAAAGTTTTCCACTATCCGTTATCGCATAGAGATTTCCGTCCGATCCATCCAGAACATCTCTGAATCTTTCCTTTTGATCTTCAAGAAGACGCTCCTCACCTACCACTTTATTATCTTTGATTATCACCCTGTTAATGTGCTCACCACTCAGGCAGCCGATAAATAAATTATTTTTCCACTCGTCTATATTTCCTGTATAAAATGTAATTCCACTTGGAGAAATTACAGGATCCCAATAATAAACAGGCTGTTCTGTACCTTCTTTCTGTGTAATCCCCTTTCCTACTTTATCTCCTGAATATTCTATTCCATATGTTGCATCTCCCCATCCGTAATTTTTACCAGGCTGAATAAGATTAATTTCATCCCCTCCTTTAGGTCCCATTTCAGTTTCCCAAAGCTGTCCGCTGGAATCAAAAGCTGTTCCCTGAGGGTTTCTCAATCCATATACATAAATTTCAGGTTTGTATCCTGATTTTCCGATAAACGGATTTCCGGGAGCCGGTTTTCCATCAGTTGTTATTCTTAGTATTTTCCCCAGATAATTATCTGTTTTCTGGGCCAAAGCACGGGTAACTTTATCAGATCGCTCTCCTGTACTTACATAAAGATATCCGTCTTTATCAAAAGCAAGTCTGCTTCCATAATGTAACTTACCGTCATAAGAAGGCTCCGCCCTGAAAATAACTTTTACATTTTCAATTCTCTTAAGATCTGCTGAAAGATTTCCTTTAGCAACCGATGTAAGGTTTCCCTCTCCAAAAGGTTCCGAAAAGCTGAAATAGATGGTATTATTATTTTTAAAATCAGGATCTAAGGCAACATCCAGCATTCCTCCCTGCCCTCTTGAATCTACTTTTGGAAATCCTGAAATTTTAGTGATCTGTTTTCCGTCGTGGGAAACAACATTTATAAAACCTGTTTTCTCGGTAATCAGAAATCGCCCGTCTGGTAAATTAATAACTCCCCAGGGTCTTCCTAAGCCCTCACCGATTATTTCCACCTTATAAGGAGTTGAAGTTTTAACGGCCTTTATTCTGGTCTGTCCGGCAAATGCGGGTTTGTAATTAGAGTTAGGCTTCTCCGTTTCCACACTTCCGTCTTTACCTATCTCCTGAGCTTTTGCATTATTCTTCTGGCATGACGACAATACAAGAAAGAAAGCTAAAGTTGTTCCGTAAAAAATGTTGAATTTCATAGTCTTAGAATTATATTTAATTAAAATGAGTGGAAAAATAATGCCACAAAGAGATATAAAACTATAAATAATTTGAAATAAAAGCAAACCGGAGTCTTTTACCATCATAACCTATGTCTCATAATATCTTCGTATTTTTGTTTTGAAACTTACTTGCAATGGATTTTAAACTTCACTCAGAATATCAGCCCACCGGAGATCAGCCACAGGCTATAGAAAAGCTTACCGAAGGAATAGAAATCGGGGAAAAATACCAGACCTTACTGGGAGTTACCGGATCCGGTAAAACATTTTCAATTGCTAATGTTGTTCAAAACGTTCAAAAGCCCACACTGGTTCTTGCTCACAATAAAACGCTGGCTGCTCAGCTTTTTATGGAGTTTAAGGAATTTTTTCCGGACAATGCAGTTGAATATTTTGTAAGTTACTACGATTATTATCAGCCTGAAGCTTATATAGCTACCACAGGAACTTATATTGAAAAAGACCTCAGCATTAATGAGGAAGTGGAGAAACTGCGTCTGTCTGCAACGGCAAGTCTTCTTTCAGGCAGAAGAGATGTACTTATTGTCGCCTCTGTATCTTGTATTTACGGTATCGGAAATCCTACTGAATTTCATAAATCCTTAATATCACTGGAAATAGGTGAGAAAACTACCAGAACAGCATTTTTACATTCTTTAGTTAATGCACTGTATTCCAGAACTTTAAACGAATTCCAAAGAGGCACGTTCAGAGTGAAAGGGGATGTGATCGATGTATTTCCTGCTTATGCGGATAATGCAGTGAGGATTCAGTTTTTTGGAGATGAAATTGAAAAAATTCAAAGTTTTGATCCTGTTACAGGAAATGTAACTTCCAGCTTTGATCAGATTCAGATTTATCCAGCCAATCTTTTCGTGACTTCGAAAGAAACTCTAAACGGGGCTATCAGAAATATACAGGATGATATGGTGAAACAGGTTGACTTTTTTAATTCCATTGAAAAACCTCTGGAAGCAAAGAGGCTACAGGAAAGAACTGAGTTAGACCTTGAGATGATTAAAGAATTAGGCTATTGTTCAGGTATTGAGAACTATTCCCGTTATCTGGATGGAAGACTTCCCGGCTCAAGGCCATTCTGTCTGATCGATTATTTTCCAAAGGATTTCTTAATGGTAATTGATGAAAGTCACGTAACCATTCCGCAGGTTCATGCTATGTATGGCGGTGACAGAAGCAGAAAAGAAGCTTTGGTGGAATACGGCTTCCGGCTTCCAGCAGCTATGGATAACAGACCGTTGAAGTTTGACGAGTTTGAAAGCATGCAGAATCAGGTGATCTATGTTTCTGCCACTCCCGCTGATTATGAAATGGAAAAAACCGGCGGAACTTATATTGAACAGATCATTCGTCCCACCGGACTTTTAGATCCTATTATTGAAGTTCGCCCCACCCTCAACCAGATCGATGATTTAATGGAGGAAATCCAGAAAAGAGCGGATGCTGACGAAAGAGTTCTTGTTACTACTTTAACCAAGAAAATGGCTGAAGAACTGACCAAATATTTTACAAAATTCGGAATAAGAACACGATATATCCATTCTGATGTAGAAACCCTTGAGCGTATCCAGATTATGCAGGATTTACGTTTAGGGCTTTTCGATGTATTGATTGGTGTCAACCTTTTAAGAGAAGGACTGGATTTACCGGAAGTTTCACTTGTGGCTATTTTAGACGCTGACAAGGAAGGAATGCTCAGAAGCAGAAGATCAATGATCCAGACTGTGGGGCGTGCTGCGAGAAATATTAACGGAAAAGCAATCATGTATGCAGATAAGATCACAAAATCAATGCAGGCTACACTCGACGAAACGGAATATCGTCGTGCCAAGCAGATGAAGTACAATGAAGATCACAACATGGTTCCAAGAGCTTTAAATAAAAAAATATCCGAAAGCCTTGTCGGAAGAAGTAAGGATTTTCCGGATGAAAAATATACCCAAAAGCAGATCTTACAAAAAGTTGCTGAAGCCAAAGCGACGTATGCCACTGAAGATATAGAGAAACTGGTGGCTCAGAAGCAAAAAGAAATGGAAGCGGCTGCAAAAAACCTTGACTTCATTAAAGCGGCTCAACTTCGTGATGAGATTGCTGCATTAAACGAATAATTTATATTCAAACATTATGAAAGTTTGGTAAGAGGATAAGTATTCTTCCAAACTTCATAGTGAATATTGAATACTTTCAGACAAAGGCAGGCCAACATCAGTACGATGCTTGTAATACACAAAACCATAAAGATCTCATCCACACCCCTCAATGTGGCATCTGCTATGATTTTTTTCTGTAAAGATCCCAATGCCATATCCTGAGAAGTAATGATATCATAGCCTTTATTCATAAACCCGGCCTGGGAAGCATAAAGATAGTCCATCACTTTAGGGTCTACAGGAATTAAAGACTGGCTGAATCCTGTTGTAAATTTCACTTTATAATAAGAAAGTTTGTGATTAAAAAAAGCCGATGTTATGGGCATAGCCAGCATATACCTTGAAAACACGCTAAAAAATACTCTGGAACTGTTATCTTTCAATTCTACATTGGAAGAAACATAGTAGGAAAGGCTCGTCATTGTTACCCCATATGCTGCCCCTCTTAAAATCTGGGGAAATATAAATGAACCTTCGGAAACATCAAAGGCTACCAAACTTTTAATTAATACATAAAAGAGGGCATACAAGCCAAATCCAACAACCAATGCTCCTCTCGCTTTATGTTTTTTATGGAGCCATATTCCAGTTAAAGGTATAGCTACAATAAAAGCAGGAATCATATATAGATTGGAAATATTCGCATATTTCACGTCTCCTTTGAAATTGATAAGTAAAAAGGTAGAGATTACAGATGAAGAATTATACACAATATACAAAAGAGCCATAAAAACTGCTCCCCAACCGATTTGCTTATATCTGACAAAAGTGGAAATATCAATCATCGGATTTTTATGGTAGAGATTGCTGACAATAAAAATTATAGAACTCATACAGAGAATAATAGTGCTTAAAATGATACTTTCATCCTCCCACCAGTACAGTTTTTCGCCCATTACACAGACATAGGATAGTGAAAAGCCCATAATAACCAAAGCTATATAGCTCAGCCAGTTGATTTCTTTTATGGTTATAGCAGATTCTTCCCTATTATAGTGTAGCATAGACTGTACAATAAATACACTGATTACAATTCCAGGAAGCCATAAGTAATAGATATAATACCAGTCATAATCGGTAATCAGCCATGAAGCAGCATAAGCAACCAATTGTGCTGTTACGAATGAAATGGTATAATAAATCCCATAAAACAAACCTCTGCTCCCTGAAGGATTGAGTCGCTGCATTAACAATCTTATCGCATCTAAAAGACAGATAATCTTTACTGTACCGCAAAAGAAACTTAGAAAAATAACTTCATACACATTATTGGGAGCCAGCATAAGTATAGCTATGATAAATTCAAGCATCAGGCAAACCAGCCAAACATTTTTACGCTGATAAATCTTAGTAATATGCCCGGCAATCGCAATCATTGCTACAAATCCTACCGAACTGGTAAAGGAGGCAAACTGCATCAGGTCTTTCTCTTCTCCCAGCTGAGACGCAATAGAATTGATATCCACCCCCTGTAAGCCGTTAATGATGGATTGTGACAGTAATAAAACAAAAAGAAGCGGTGTTTTTAAATATTCGGGCACCCCATCATGAAAGGGATCTGTTTTCATTTAGTTTGATATCTAACTATATAATTAAAAAGTAATTATTTCAATTGATGAAACAATGTATCCAGTACTCTAATCGTTGTTTCTAAATCTTTTTCAGAGACACTGTTTTCTATATCTGAAAGCAGAGAAAGAATCACAGGCACTACGCTATCTTTGATAGCCCTGCCTTCATCCGTAAGAAAGATATTTTTATTTCTTTTATCTATCTGATTCTGCACTCTTTCAACCAGATTTCTCTTCTCCAGATTATCGATCAGATTGGTCAGACTGGCTTTATCACGATACAGAATGTCAGAAATTTCCTGCTGATTTCTACCGTCCTTTTCCCATAAACATCTTAAAACCAAATACATTTCCAATGTAATATTAATTCCTTTCTTATTAAAGTCCGCCAATATCTTATTTCGTATAGCAGATTGAAGATTGGAAACTTTTCTTGGCAAAGCTTCCTGGAAGTGAGTAATATCTGAATATAATTTCATACTGCAAATTTACAAAATAGTTTGACATCAAACTATTTTGTTTTAATAAATATTTTTCAACTACATTTTATAGAATTCATAAATCAGAACTTATAAATCTTATTCTTAGGTTTGTCGTAGCTTATCTGTCCACGAATTGGGACTAAAAGGTCCATCAGCCCATTAAGCTTGATCTCATAAATAGTTGCCAGCTGCATTCCCAGCTTTCCCTTAGGCATACCTTTTCTGTGAAACCATTCCAGATAACTTATAGGCAAATCAGCGAGAACCGTACCTTCATACTTTCCAAAAGGCATCGTAACGAAACAGATCTCCTTCAATATTTCAGGGTTTATTCCTTCTTCCACAATTATAGTATTAAATCCACATTATTTTGATCATCATCCTTATTATCCGGTAATTCAAGTTCAGGAACTTCTTTATCCGAAAACTCATTAGCATATACCTGAATTAACAGCAAAGTCAAGGAAATCAGAATCGGTCCGAAAATAAGTCCCATAAACCCAAAAAGATTCATCCCCATGATAATTCCGAAAACTGTATTTAGCGGATGTATATTTTCAAGCTTTTTTAAAAGTGTAAAACGAAGTAAATTATCCGTTAGGCCCACGACAACAACACAATAAATAGCAAGACCTATTCCCGCTCCTGTATTTCCTTCCGCAATCATATAAATACATACCGGCACATATACAATAGCCGCTCCTACCACAGGGATCATGGATGCTGCAGCAGTTAACGCAAATAATAAAACCGGACTTGGAGCTCCAAAAATGAAATATCCGATCAAACCTACAATTCCCTGTCCTAATGCTACAACCGGAATTCCAACAGCATTGGCAATAATTAACTTTCTCAGTTTATCACCTATCAATGCAATATTTGATCTTTTTAAAGGAGCTGAAGATGTCAGGATTCTTTCAAAAAGTCTCGGCTTCTCAAAGAGGAAATAAAGGATAAAATACATGGAAATAATGATCGTAAAAGTATTAAATGTCCCACTTAGGGCAGAAGTAGAAAACTTCCCAACACTCCCTTTCAACTGGTTCATATTATCTTTACTCATAATATCAAACCCCGTTTCGGAATAGATATAAGAATGTATTTTTTCCAGGAAAATATTGAATTTAGCCATATAAGCCTGGGCATTTCCCAGCTTCTGGATCAGAAGGTCGGCTATAAAATAGATGGGCAAAATGAGAATAACCAAACTGGCTAACATCAAGACAAAAGAAGAAAGCCATGGCTTCCAGTTCTTTTCTTCTTGTAAATAAAAGTTATACTTCCTACACACCACGTATATGGTAATAGCTCCTAATACTGAAGGTATAAAAAGTGACAGATTGGAACATATCAATCCCGCCAGAATCAAAATGATGGCCAGTAAAGCCACCTGCTTTATCGCTACGCTGCTTATTTGTCTTTCTTTGCTAGGCATTATTATCCTTTAAATATTATTTGTCTTGGTTTTCCGCAATAGGCACAATAAGTGGAATACATTACTGCCATAATGAAAGGGGCTGTGGCAATAATCCCTATTCCACAAAGAAAAACCCCACAAAAACTGATTAAAAGTCCTAATAGGGAAACTCCTAAAAATGTGCCATAATTTTCTTTAGCAATACTGAAAGATTTTCCTAATGCTTCAATAGCAGTAGCGTTCTCAAAAAGTAAAATAGGATATCCCAAAAGTAAAAATGGAAACACAAAAATAAAGGGAAGAAAGCACATCCCAAATGTAATCCCAGAAATAAATCCGGAAATCAAACTATAAATCAGGATATTTAAAAAATTCTGTTTATAGCCTATGAAAAGATCTGAAAACTCAATCGTATTTTTAGTATTATACTTATTAATAATGTAAATAAGCCCCACATACAAGGGGGTAAGTAACAGTGTTAAAAGTCCTGATAAAGAAGAATACAGGGAAAATCCGGGCATATCCCAATACCGGACAGAAGTAATATTCCTTGAAGAACTTTGAACCTCTTCTATGAAGCTGGTGGAATTAAATCCACTGATCGCCTGCAAAATTCCGCCTCCAATTATATAAACGATCATCGCTATCATTGCATAAAGAAAAACTCCCTTATACATTTCAAAGGCATGAGAGATAATATTGCCCGTATCTTTTCTAGGAACAGAGCCTTGCTGATCAAATTCGTTAAATTCAGACATAGTTTAGTTTTTAATGTTTTATCAAATTTAATTTTTTTGACCGAGAAAACATTAAATAGTCTTAAATTTAACTTTTTTCAGAGAAAACTGTTTTATATAATGAGTAAATCATAGCATTCCAGAAAGGGAAGGTAAAGAGTCCTCCCACAAAGAAAAGCAGAAACCCTAAGTATTTGAACAGGAAAGCAACCAATACACAAACCAAAATTTCTATAAAATAAATTTTCAATGCTTTAAAGTTCAGGGAAATGGCTTCAAACAGCCTTTTATCCATGAAGAACATAAGAGGAGCCACAAATAAAGTAACAAATACCCAGACCACTCCTAAAATAATCGTCTGGAAAGTGTAGCTGTAGATGATGATCCAGAAAAGATAATAACCCACATATCTAAAAAAATTGGTCCCGTTATATCCCACAAAAAGATCTGCTATTTCTATTTTTTCCCCGAGATCAATCTTTCTGAAGATCTGAAAAAAACCTAAGTTTAGTGGATATAAAAAAACAGACGTTCCCAGAATAGCCCATGAAAACTTTTGAAATCCTTCAGAAGCAGACATCTTGGCAACAGCGGTAAGATAGGCATCGGTACTTATTTTCAATTGCTCAGCTGCTTCCTGGCTTTGTGCCACGATGCCATATCTCTCTGAAAAATAAAAGAATATGGTAAAAAAGAGAGAAAAATATATGATAGAAAACATCACCTGAAAAAGAAGTGTCTTATTCCAGTAAAAAAATGCCTGCTTCATGATAAAATCAATTCCAGGTTTTTGAGGATATTTATTTTGCATTGATTTTTTTTGTGCAAAAGTAAACATCAATAATTACTTTTGTCAAATGTTTGTAGTGAATCATCAAAAATTTATGAAAATGGACGAACTTTCCGCAGGGAAAGTTCCCTATTTCTTCATCATAGACTTCCTTGCAGAAAATATTGAGATCTTTGAAGAAAAAGAAATACAAAAAGAAGATTTACTCATCGATTTTCCCACTTTTCCCAATACCTCTCATATCTCTAAGCTCAACAAAAAAATAGAATGGAAACCATTCCCTGAAACCTTAGAAAATTTTAAATCAGGATTTGACAATGTTCAGAAAAATATTCATTTGGGAAATTCCTACTTAGTAAATTACACAAGAAAAACAAAAATAGAAACAAATTTAACTTTAAAAGAAATATTTTATTATTCCAAAGCAAAATACAAAGTTTTTTATAAGAATTTTTTCGTATTTTTTTCTCCTGAAACTTTCATTAAGATATCTGCAGGTAAAATTTTCACTTATCCTATGAAAGGAACTATTGACGCATCTATAGAAAATGCCGCTCAAATTTTAAGAAATGATAAAAAGGAAAAGGCTGAACATTATACGGTGGTGGATTTGCTTAGAAATGATTTAAGCATTGTAGCAGATGAAGTAAAGGTAGACCAATTTCAACGTATTGATCTTATTAAAACCTATCAAAAAGATCTGTATGCTATGAGTTCTGAAATATCCGGAATAATAAAATCTGAATATAGTAGTAAAATAGGAAGTATCCTGAAAAAATTGCTGCCTGCAGGATCTATTTTAGGGGCTCCAAAAGCCAAGACATTAGAGATCATAAAAGAATCCGAAGGTTATGAAAGAGGGTTTTATACAGGAATATGCGGATGGTTTGATGGTGAAAATCTTGACACCTGTGTGATGATAAGATTTATAGAAAATGATGATAAAAATTTATATTTTAAAAGTGGTGGCGGAATAACACATATGAGCCAGCTAGAAGATGAATATCAAGAAATGAAAAACAAAATTTATGTCCCAATTCATTGAAAGTATCAAAGTAGAAGATCAAAGGATATTTTTATTGGATCTCCACCAGAAAAGAGTAGATTACACATTTGCTCAATTTGGGAAAGACACCTCTATAGATCTGTCCAAAATATTCAAAAGCCTGAATCATGATGAAGATGGTCTTTATAAGCTGAGGATCACCTATGATCTGGATAAAAGAATCCGCACACAGATGATCCCCTATGCGATATCTAAATTAGAAGATTTTCAATTGGTTGAAAATAACAACTTCGACTATTCCTTCAAGTTTGAGGACCGTAAAGAACTGGAAAAAATGAAAGCCAAATCCAGAGCCGAAGAGATAATCATCGTAAAGAACAATCATATCACAGACACTTCATTTTCCAATATATTATTCCTTAAAAACAAACAATGGTATACTCCCTCTACCTATCTGTTGAACGGAGTACAAAGACAGCACCTTCTGAAGCAGAAAAAAATCAAAGAGCTAGAAATCACTTTACAAAACATTAAAGAATTCTCTCACTTTCAGATCATTAATGCCTTAAATGACTTTGATGATATGTTTATATATCCTATACAAAGAATCATTAACCTACCCGGTGAAGAAGAATATCTGGACCTCTGAATTATTTAAGAGAAGCAAAATATTCTTTCAGAACATCTTCACTGTTTTTATCCGCGGTATCTACTTCCATGATCTTCGGCTGAGTATCCGGTTTGAAGAAGTTTTCTAAAACCCGGTCTAATGTACCGTCATCACTTACTTTGATATATAAGAAACCAAAGTGTTTTGCCAGTAACTCTGCATTTCTATGATGTCGTGTAGCAATAAACTCTTTAAGAGTATTGGGATTAGCATTTCCCGGTCCCGGTATTATCTTAAAGATATTACCCTCCCCATTATTAAAAATAATAATTCTTGTAAATGGTGGTATATATTGATTCCACAGTCCGTTAATATCATAGAAAAAGCTTAAATCCCCTGTAATAAGCAATGTCGGATCGGGATTTTTAATAGCATATCCCATTGCTGTGGAAGTAGATCCATCAATTCCGCTCGTTCCTCTGTTACAGTATATTTTTCTTTTCCCGAAATCAAATAACTGAGCATATCGTATAGCTGAACTATTGCTTACATGGATACTGTAGTTTTCGGGAATACTTTGCGAAACCCGATCAAAAAAATAAAAATCTGAGAATTCAGCCTGATTGAGGAATTGGTTATGTTTTTTATCTTTTTTATCTCTCAGCACATCCCAGAGATTATAATAAGATCTTGGCTCCAGATTTATGAATTTTAACAACTTAGAAAAGAATATCTCAGGCTTCACTTCAACCTTTTCCGTTAACGAAAAATAGGTATCAGGCTGCCAAACCGGATCAATATGCCAATGCTGCTTTGGGTGTGCTTTTCTTAAAAACTGCTTTACTTTTTTTGAAACTACATTCTGCCCTACTGTTATCAGCAGGTCCGGCGCATAGGTTTTCCAATCTTCCTCTGTAAAATTATAAATGTACCTGTCTATATGACTGAAAAACTTTTCATGATAAAGATTGGAATTGGCTTCACATAAAACAACTACGGAATGATTTTTCACCAATTGTGAAAGCTGGGTTTCCAGTTCGGGGCTATAATCTCTTGTTCCTATTAATAACATGATACGTTGGGAAGTATTCCAATCCGCAATAAGGTTAGAAGGGATCTCATATTCTTTCTGTCTGATGGTTTTTTCCACAGTAGGGAAAGCCGGTAACTCAGAAATAAGATCATATAATGGCTCCTCCAATGGAATATTGATATGTACAGGCCCCTGTTTCTCAATACACAACTCTATTGCTTTCTTTATGATATCAAAATTAATATCCTCTGCATTTTCTTTGCTGTCCTCCAGCAATTCAAAATCTCCATAAGAATGCTGTTGGTAAATATTCTTCTGACGGATCGTCTGCCCATCAAAAATATCAACATAATCAGAAGGTCTGTCTGCTGTTAAGACCAAAAGAGGAATATTCTGATAAAACGCTTCTATGACTGCCGGATAATAATTAGCCGAAGCAGAACCACTGGTACATGTAATAGCTACAGGCTTCTTCTCACTCCGGGCCATTCCCATTCCCACAAAGGCAGCACTTCTTTCATCTACAATGCTGAAACAGTTGAACCATTCCACTTCAGAAAAGTGAATGGCTAGCGGCGCGTTTCTTGACCCTGGCGAAATGACAACATCAGCAATTCCATACTGTTGTAAAAGATGCGCAAGTATCTGAATACTTCTTTTGGAAGAATATTTTTTCATGGGGCAAATTTAACTTATAATTAATTAATTGTGAAATCATTTAATTTAAAAAAATGTAATTTCGCGCCACGTTAAATTTCTAAAAATGGATAAAATACCTAGTGTAGACCTGCGTGATTTCCTTTCGGACAACCCGGAACGCAAACAGAAATTTGTAAATGAAATCGGAAAAGCTTATGAAGAGATTGGTTTTGTTGCTTTAAAAGGCCATTTTCTTGATGATCAACTTGTAGATGAATTATATGGAGAGGTAAAAAACTTTTTTGAACTTCCTACAGACACCAAACAAAAATATGAAATCCCCGGAATTGGAGGACAGAGAGGTTATGTAGGCTTCGGTAAAGAAACGGCAAAAGGTTTTAAAAAAGGAGACCTTAAAGAATTCTGGCATTTTGGCCAATACCTGTCTGATGATTCTCAATACAAAGCAGAATATCCTGACAATGTAACCGTAGAGGAATTAGCTAAGTTTAATGAGGTCGGAAAAGAGGCGTACCAAATGTTGGAAAAAACAGGCCAATATGTTCTGAGGGCTTTAGCTTTACATCTTGGTTTAGATGAGTTTTATTTTGACGATAAAATTGCGGAAGGAAACTCTATACTGAGACCTATCCATTATCCCCCGATTACCGAGGAGCCGGATGATGCAGTAAGAGCAGCAGCTCATGGAGATATTAACCTCATCACTCTTCTTATGGGAGCACAGGGAAAAGGTTTACAGGTACAGAACCACGAAGGAGAATGGATTGATGCTATTGCAGAACCGGATGAACTGATGATCAACGTAGGAGATATGTTATCAAGACATACCAATAATAAGTTGAAATCAACTATTCACAGAGTAGTTAATCCTCCAAGAGAATTATGGGGTACATCAAGGTATTCTATCCCCTTTTTCATGCACCCGGTGAGTGGAATGTCACTTAACTGCCTGGAAAACTGTGTGGATGAAAATAACCCTAAATTATATGAAGATACTACTGCCGGAGAATTTCTGTATGAAAGACTTGTAGAATTAGGATTAATAAAAAAGTAAAACTTACAATAATAAAAGGGACCGCTTTAGAAGTGGTCTCTTTTATTAAATACTATAATATTTTATCTTATCTGCTCTCCATGTTATTTATTAGAACAAAGTGAGAGTCTGTTTTAGTCACTCCTGACCAAAAACATATGATATAATATTAAAACAACCTCAGCTGCTGTTCTCTGCTGCCTGTAAAGTTCTCAACAGAAAGAGAAGGACTTGATTGTTCCGAGAAGTATTTCTTCTTTCCTATTTTAAAAGTATCATGAATCATTTCCGCAATATTCCCCTGTCCTTTATATCGTTCAAAATATCTCTTTTCGCCGAGTTTCCCTCCTCTCATTGAGCGGATAAGATTAAGAACCTTCGCTGCCCTATCTGGAAAATGGGTTTCTATCCACTGTATAAAAACCGGCTCCACTGTATCATTAAGTCGAACCAATGCATACCCGAAACTTAAAGCCCCAGCCTCCGAAACCGACTTTAAAATCCCCAGAGACTCATCACTTGTTAGGCCTGGAATCACGGGTGCTACCATCACATTAACAGGAACTTTATTTTCAGACAGAACTTTAATAGCCTTCAGTTTGTTACTGGCGGAACTTGTTCTTGGCTCCATTTTTCTCCTTATATCTTCATTTAATGTAGGAATACTCATAGAAACAGACACCAATCTCTGTTCTGCCATCGGCTTCAATATATCCAGGTCTCTTAATACCAAGGCGTTTTTAGTAATAATATTGACCGGATGCCGATAGTCCATGCAGACCTGAAGTAGTTTCCGTGTGATTTCAAACTGTCTCTCCGCAGGCTGATAACAGTCGGTATTACCTGACAGTAAAATAGGTTCCGGTTTATATCCCTTTTTCCTGAAAAATTTTTCCAATAATTCCGGTGCATTCTTTTTCACCATAATTTTCCGTTCAAAATCCACTCCGGCACTAAATCCCCAATATTCATGGGTAGGTCTTGCAAAACAATATGAACACCCATGCTCGCATCCCTGATAAGGGTTCATAGAATATTCCATAGGCAAATCTTCACTTTTTACCTGATTAACTATCGTCTTAGGGAAAACCTCCGTAAAAGCTGTCTTCACAACTTCCATATCTTCCTCTTCCGGCTCATAGGTATATTTATCGAAACGGTTGATTACATTTCGCTGAGCCCCCTGTCCTTTTATGATATTTTCATCCCGCATAGCTGTAAAATTAAAATAGAACCTTTTGAAAATAATGAGTTTTAACACTAAAGTTTTCCACAAAAAAACTGACACTTGTATAAGTGCCAGTTTTAACATAATTAAATATATTTTTTTACTACTTCATAGCATAAAATTCTACTCCATGGAATTC
>NZ_JALAHD010000296.1 GCF_022712095.1 Chryseobacterium sp.
TATATACAAGCTTTAGGGTGGTTTTAGCGGTGGGGCTCACCTGTTCCCATTCCGAACACAGAAGTTAAGCCCACCAGCGCCGATGGTACTGCTAACGCGGGAGAGTAGGTCGCCGCCAGTTTTTATTTAAAAGTCTCATACATTACGTATGAGACTTTTTTGTTTTTATACCTATTACTATAATAACATTACATTAAAAGGATACAACAATAGTATATTAAGGAAACTAAGCTTTTATCTAGTTTATTTATACCTGGAAATATATTCTAAATACCGTGGAATATCTTCCGGATTATCAGAAAGACTTGCTGTTATTGTATTCAAAATTTCTAATTTACTTCTGAAATCGCCCGATAGATAATTACGTAGATTATGAAGATTATTCAGAACTTCATCAATGTCATTCGGAATATTTTCATCCAGTGTTTCCCTTAGTCTTTTTGCTATAGTAGGTGATTTGCCATTTGTAGAAATAGCCAGTTTTAAATCTCCTTTCTTAACGATGGATCCAAGGTAGAAATCACAAAGATCAGGCTGATCAGCAACGTTTACCAAAATATTTTTTGAATTGGCAATCTGTTTTATTCTTTGATGAAGAATATTGTTATCGGTTGCTGCAATGATTATGTCTATATTTTCTAAATCAGATTCATCAAATTCTTTTTCCTGATATTCAATATGAGAAAACTGACGGATTAGTTTTTTTATATTATCCCCAAAAGTCTTTGCTATGATTTTTATTTTAGTTTCCGGATTCTGTCTTAGCAGAGTTTCTGCTTTTTCATGTCCTACATTTCCGCCTCCTATGATTAGGAAACGGAGATGTTCTGTTTTCAGGAATATAGGGAATAAGGTATTGCTCATTGAATTATTTTTTTAAATTAAGATCAAATGTATAAGCTATATAATATAATCCACCGATAGTAGGACCCGCTGCATACTGATAATAATAATGATTAAGGATATTTGTTCCTCCGATTTTAATATTGGAATTGATCTCAGGAAATTTAATATTTATCTGAGCATCAATAGTAGCATATGATGGTATATATCCATTAGCCAAGGGACTTTGCCAATCGAATCCTGTCTGCCATTTTCCAACAATATTAAATCCTATATTTTTAAATATTTCCTTATTGCCAAAGCTTAGATTAAACATCCATTTTGGAGTATTGAAAGCTGTAATAAAAATGTCATTGCTGTTATTGGAAATTAAATCGTTATAACTAACATTTGTTGAGATCGTGTAGTCTTCATAAAAATTATATCTGATACCAAGAGTTGAACCTAAACTTTTATATTTGTTAACACTATTGGTAAATACTCTAAACCTGGTTTGCTGAGTTTTATCTAACATATCATTAATTCCAGCAAGTGTTCCGATATCACCATTCTTAGGAACTGCTACATCTACCTGTCCTAAGAATCCATCGTAGATATTATAGTAAGCATCCCAATCAATCGCAATTTTGTTCTCGTTGAGAATGGTTCTATATCCCACTTCAAAAGAATTTATTTGTTCAGGCTTCATTTCAGGAAGATTGGATGCTACTAATAACGATTTGCTATTCTGAACAGCAATGTCCTGACCTTGTCCTGAAGATATTGCAGAATTTACAGCAGCGTTAAAGAGATCAATTGAAGCCAGTGTATAAGAATTATTTAAAAACCCTTGTCCATCATTAACCATCTCAAGACCACCGACACGTCTTACTCCTCCGTTATTAACATATCCCAATGCTTCAAAAATGGATGGAAATCTAAATCCATTTTGATAGGATGCCCGGAAATTATGTTGTTTTACCGGAGAATATACGACAGCAATTCTTGGATTGAATTTAGTTTTAAAGAGAGGGTTATGATCTACCCTTAAAGAAGCGTTCAACTTTAATTTATTATCTAAAATTGTTTTAGTAATCTGAGCAAAAGCTCCCAATTTTTTATACAATTGATTATCTCCGAAGCTTCCGTCAGCTAAAGGTGTATTTCTTTCCACCACAGGGCGGTTAAAATCCACAAAATTATTACCATCCGGCAATACAGAATAAACACGATAATCAGCTCCGACTAAAAGATCAAAATATTTTACATATCGGGAAAGATTATAAGTGGCATCTATATTATAAGTAGTAGACTCTTGCTTTAACCAGGCTCCCCCAGTAGCCGGCGCTGTGGAATAACCGGCATTTACATGATCCCAATTATTAATTCCGATAATTGTATTTTTCAAAGAATTAAAAGAGACTGTTCCCGGTTCTACACGTCCCTGATCTGCTGCCTGTCTTGCTTTTATAAATGCATTAGCAAGATCAGTTCCTGCGTTGATTTCATTTTGTAAAGCATTTTGAAAAGAATTAGCCCAATCTTTATTAGATTTATTCGTTAAGTCTAAATTATCGGCTAAAGGTTTTAAGTTATAAGACTTTCCTGTATTTTCAAGTGAGATATATCCTTTTATGTCAAAATCTTTTCCTTTGATTTCCACTTTATGGTTCTGAACAGTTGCTCCCTGTAATCGAATCTTATTGCCCCGCTGAAAGGTTCCGTCTAAGAGCCCATAACGATAATTATAGGAAACTTCGGTATTCTTAAATATTTTATAATAAAGACCAGCATCAAATTTTATATTTCTTACTGTAGGATCTACCAGATCTTTTTCCAGATATCCCGTTCTGGAAACATTGAATATTTGAGTTTTGCCATTGATGGTTGCTTTTACGGTGGTTCGGTTATTTCTTTCATCACCATATTTATTCCATAAATCCTGTGCCGGATTATTGGTTCCGTTTAATTCAGAAAAACCGGGATTCGCAGTTGCCAGATAATTTGGATTCTGGTCTATTAAAGTATTGGAAATCCAGTCTACTCCTGTTAAGTACGAACCATTGATTTTAAAGGCAATTTTATCACTTATTTTTTTAGCATATCTCAAAGCTACTTCATGGGTAGAAGCTGCTCCCCGGCTAGCATCATCAATATGATTGATTCCTCCCCGGAAATACAGACTCAAACCTTCTGTTTTGAAAGGATTTTTGGTCTGTAAACTGGCAAGTCCATTAATTGCATTCATTCCGTATAAAGCTGAAGCTGCACCAGGTGTTATTTCTAAAGCCTGTATATCAAGTTCCGTGGGGCCAATTGCATTTCCAAGGGGAACTCCCAATGTAGCGGCCTGCACATCCACACCATCTACAAGCTGCATAAATCTGAAGTTATTGGGAGAGTTAAATCCTCGGGCATTAGGGACTTTCAGTGTTAAACTGGAGGTCAGCAGCTGGACTCCTTTTACATTTTCCATAGTTTCATAGAAAGATGGAGCTGGTGTTTCTCTAATAGCTTTAATATCAATCTTTTCAACAGAGACAGGAGATTTCAGTGTTTTTTCTTCTGTTCGAGGGGCAGTAATAACCACATCATCTATAATATGGGCTTGAGAATTAAGTTCTACAGAAATTTTGTTTTCGGCATTAAGGATTTCCAGCTGAGTAGGTTCATATCCTTTCTTTTCTACAATGATTACAAACGGAAAATTTATTCTTGTTCTTAGTTTAAACTCTCCATCGGCTTCACTCACTGCCTCCTCAGAAGTATTTTTTACTTTGATATGAGCTCCTGAAAGAGAAATGTGATCCTTGCTTTTTATAGAACCTGTAATTTCTACTAATTGTTGCTGTCCATATATTGAAACTGTAGATAAGAGGAATATTCCTAATGTATATTTTTTAATCTGTTTATTATTTGAAACTTTCATTTTTTTATAGTATTTATTTTTCGTTCATGTATTAATTATTTGGGGACATAATTAACAGCACATACTTGAGAAATAAATATTTCTGATGAATCTGTTTTTGGGATAAAGTGTGTTTATATTTTTTAACAATCCGTGTTTCATTCCTGCTTAATTTTTAAAAATGGTTCTCAATGTAAAATCTCCGAATGTTTCTTCTGATGTTCTGTTTTTAGAATAATCAGAGAAAAGCGAATCTAAAGTCTCAAGAATCTGAGCTTCTTCGAGATTTTCTTTATATTTTGAATTAAGCCTTGTTCCAAGACGATCCCCGCCTAAGTGCAGATTATACTTTCCGTAAGCTGTTCCGATAAGCCCTATTTCAGCATTCGGGGATCGGCCACAACCATTAGGACATCCGGTCATTCTTATGATAATGTCGTCGTTCTGAAGACCATATTTTTCTAGAATAGGCTCAATTTTTGTGATCAGGCTTGGAAGATAACGCTGAGCTTCAGCTAAAGCTAATGAACAAGTATTAAAAGCTACACATGCAATTGAGTTTTTTCTCAGTGCACTTGCCCGATTTGTATAATCTGAAATACCATGCTCCTGAAGTATTGTTTCTATTACTTCTTTATCTTCAGGCAGAATATCAGCTAAGATTAAATTCTGATTACAGGTAAAACGGAAATTGGCTTTACCGGTTTCTGCAACTCTTAATAAACCTGTCTTTAATGAATACTCTCCTTCATCCAAAACCCTTCCACTTTCTACAAATAAGGTGAAATACCATTTTCCTTCATGGTTTTGTTCCCAGCCGTAACGGTCTTTTCTTTGGGTAAACTCATAAGATCTTGCTTTTTCAAACTGAAAACCGCAACGTTCTTCTACAAGACGCTTGTATTCTTCAACTCCCAGTCTATCAATAGTATATTTTAAGCGTGAAAGTTTTCGGTCACTTCTGTTTCCATAATCTCTCTGAACCGTAATAATTTCATATACAGCTTTTAATACTTTTTCTTCCGAATCAAGAAATCCAAAAATAGAAGCTAATCTTGCATAGGTTGCTGCATTTCCATGAGTGGCACCCAGACCACCACCGGCTCCTATATTAAAACCTTTGAGTTCTCCATCTTCAATAATGGCTATTAACGCAATATCGTTAATAAAGACATCCACATCATTGTTAGGTGGAACAGCAATTCCTATTTTTAATTTTCTCGGTAAATATCTGTTCTGATACAACGGATCTTCCGGATTCTTTTTTTCTTCGATCTGTTCTTCATCAAGCCATATTTCATAATAAGCTGTTGTTTTAGGAAGACAAAGCTCACTTATTTTAGATGCAAATGCATGAACCTTTTCATGTAATGGTGATTCAGATGGATGAGATGTGCAGGTAACATTTCTGTTAACATCACCACATGCTGCTATGGAATCCAGGTGAAGAGTATTGAAAGACTTTATCGTTGGTTTTGTTTGAGATTTTAATATCCCATGGAGCTGAACAGTTTGTCTGGTAGTGATTTTTATAGTTCCTGTAGAATATTGTCCTGCGATATGATGTAAGCCAACCCATTGCTCAGGGCTGATCAGTCCTCCGGGAATTCTCAAGCGGATCATATAAGAATAGAGCCATTCCAGTTTTTTTTGATTTCTTTCCTCTCTTCGGTCACGGTCATCCTGCTGATACATTCCATGGAATTTTACCAGTTGTTGATCCTGTTCACGTAATGCACCTGTATACTGATCTGAAAGACTTTCTTCCAGAGTTCCTCTTAATCCATTACTTTCGGTTTTTATTTTTTCTACCGGAGATAAGTTTTTCTGTTCTGACATTGTTAAATTGTGTTTTATATATTTTAAATCTTAATAAACATCTTTAGCGAATCGTTCATTGTCTTCAAGTTCATCCAGATAAAGCTGAGCTTCTTCTTCAGTTTTCCCGTTTTCCTCAAGAATTTCAAGAAGTGTATTCCTAACATCATTAAACATGGGATCTTTACTTCCACATACGTACAGGTAAGCTCCATTTTCTAACCATTCATAAACTTCGGAAGATTTTTCTTTTAATCGATCCTGTACATAAATCTTCTCATTTCCATCTCTTGAAAAAGCAAGATCCAAATTAGAAATCGCCCCTGTTTGTAAAAAACTTTGAATTTCTGTCTGATAAAGGAAATCAGTTATGAAATGCTGTTCTCCGAAGATGAGCCAGTTTTTTCCTGTAGCCCCGGTGGCATCTCTTTCTGTGATGAATGAACGGAATGGAGCGATTCCTGTTCCTGGACCGATCATAATGATATCTTTATTTTCGTCCGGAAGCTTAAAATGATGTGCTTTCTGAATATAAAATTCAACTTTCTGATCAATGTCCAGTTCCGAAAGAAATTCACTGCATACTCCAATTTTTTCTTTATCCTCAACAACGAATCTGTTTTTAGAAACCGTCAAATGGATTTCTGTGGTTCCATGTCCTGATGGAGAAGAGGAAACAGAATATAACCTTGGTGATTGAAACGGTAAGATAGAGATCACTTTTTCAAAATCAATATTAGACGGATACTTTTGTAATAGTTCCAAAAGACCTAATCTTTCCTCCTTAATATGATGACCGGTAAATTCAGCATATTTCTTCACTGTTGATTTGGAAAGGTAACTGATATTAAGATGTTGTTTTAAAAGTTCTTCTACGGAAGCAGTCACTCTTTCTGTTACTAAAATGGTGGAAGGATCAAATTGTACCAAGTTCAATATCTCATTAACCCTTTCAATTTTATTGGCAGGAATAATTCCTAGGGCATCTCCCGGCTCGTAATCAATTTCATCGTCCGTAGTAATTTCGATATGATAAGTTTCTTTGTTTGAACCGATATCATTTAGATTAATGTGAGTGGCTACAATTCCCTCATAATATTTTTTTGAAGAAGAACTTGATATTGTGTCCTTTTTATTTTGCTCAGTGGCATAAGGTTGAGAGTTCAATTTTTCAATAACTCTCTGGAACCAGTTTTCGGAATCCTTTTGATAGTCGGTATCACATTTTTGAATGGGCTCAAATTCCTTTCCCCCGAGTTGAAGGAATCGTTGTTGAAGATCTTCTGCTGTTTTACAGAATTCAGGATACGAAGAATCTCCTAATCCCAGGATTCCGAAATTCATTTTAGTAAGATCAATATCATTCTCTATAACATGATCATAGAATTTTTTTGAAAGAATAGGTGGTTCTCCATCTCCCTGAGTACTGATAACAAGAAAAAAATATTCTTCTTTAGGCAGATCATTGAATCGATATTGATCTACACCTGTTAGCTTCACCTGAATATTTGCTTTCTTGGCTATCCCAGAAAGTTGAGTTGCTAACCTTTTGGCATTTCCTGTCTCAGTTCCATAGGCAAGCGTTATTTTTTTAGGCTTTTGATTAATTACCGGAACTTGTGTTTTATCAGAAGATGTTTCAAGTAACCCTGTAATATAGCCATTTACCCATATTAATTCCTGTTGACTGAATTCTGAGAACAATTGCCTAATACTTTGTAGTTTATTTTCAGACAGCATTTTCGACATATTTATAAGTTAGATAATTATTAAGCTTTTCAACAGGAGGAAAATATTGATCTTCAGAAGAATTGTTTTCCAACCAATGAAATTGATCATGAAGTTCAACCACACTTCCAATGATAACCAATGAAGGAGAAATAAATTTTTTATCTTTTAACGTAGATTCATATTCTTCAAAACTACATGTATGAACTCTCTGCAATGGAGTAGTTGCCTGTTCTATGATGGCAATTTTCTTATCCGGTAATACATTTTCCCTTTTTAGCTTTTCAATTACTTTTGGAAGAGTTGCTACTGACATATAAAATACGAGAGTATCTTTAGTTTGGGCAAGATCTTTCCAGTATTCATCATTAACAAGATCGCTTTTATAATAGGTCATAAATCTCACAGCTGTAGAATACTCCCTTGCCGTAAGTGGAATCCCCGAATAGGACGCAGCACCCAAAGCAGCTGTAATACCCGGAATGATTTCATAAGAAATCGAATGGATTTTTAAAACTTTGAGCTCATCAAGTACGTTTGAAAATATGGATACGTCTCCTCCCTTTAACCGGGAAACAGTTTTCCCTTCCAGAGCGTATTGAACAATCATATCATTAATTGTGGATTGTGGAGTAGAAGCACCTCTCCTGCATTCTTTACCTACGTGAATGATTTCACCTGAAAAATAATCTTCTAAAATTTTGGATGAAACTAATCTGTCAACCAGTACTACATCCGATTTTTGCAATGCTTTGATTGCTTTTACAGTGATAAGATCCGGGTCGCCGGGTCCGGCACCTATTAAATATACTTTTCCTTTTATCATATTCTCTACTGTTTTTGTAGACTATTGAATTAAAAAAATATCCAACACTAAGGAAGGATAATTTCTGATTTATTGATTTTTAAAATAAACCTTCTACAGAGAGATACCTTTCTCCCGTATCATAATTGAAGGTTAAAACTCTTACTTTTTCTTTTTTGTCAGCAAGTATTTTAGAAATAGCAGCTAAAGAAGCACCCGAAGAAATTCCCCCGAAAATTCCCTCCTGCTTGGCAGCTTTTTGAGCAAAATCATAAGATTCATCCTTGCCGACTTTCACTACTTCATTTAAAATAGAAGTGTTCAATATGCTAGGTACAAATCCGGCACCGATTCCCTGAAGAGGGTGAGGACCTGGAGCACCACCACTGAGTACCGGAGAAAGTTCAGGTTCTACAGCTATTACTTTTAGATTGGGAAATTTTTGTTTAAGAACTTCACCTACTCCTGTAATATGTCCTCCGGTTCCTACTCCGGTAACCAGATAATCCAGACCATCAGGAAAATCCTTTATAATTTCTTGTGCAGTTGTTTTCTTGTGTATTTCTACGTTGGCTTGATTATCAAACTGCTTAGGCATCCAGGAGTTCTCAGTAGAATTAATGAGCTCTTCAGCTTTTTCAATAGCTCCTTTCATTCCTTTTTCGCGTGGAGTCAATACGAAATCTGCTCCATATACTTCCATTAATTTTCTTCGCTCTACACTCATGCTTTCCGGCATTACTAAGGTAAGTTTGTATCCTTTAACCGCAGCGACTAATGCCAGACCAATTCCTGTGTTTCCACTGGTAGGCTCTATAATTTGTGTATCTTTATTTAATAAACCTTTTGCTTCCGCATCCTCTACCATTGCTAAAGCGATACGGTCTTTAATACTTCCGCCAGGATTTGTTTTTTCTAATTTTACATACACATCATGTTGTGGAAATAGTTTTGAAACTTTTACTACTGGAGTATTTCCAATTGTTTCTAAAATATTTTGAAATGCCATAACTAATATTTTTGTTAATACTTTTTTATTATATAACGAAATCAATAACATCCGGAAACGGATTGTTATCTTTTATCTTTATCTTATTGGTGTGATAAACTACTGAATTGGTAGAAACTGAATGGGTAAGCCATACATTTCCTCCGATGATACTTCCTTCACCTATTATTGTATTTCCCCCTAAAATTGTAGCACCAGAATAAATAACTACATGATCCTGAATTGTAGGATGTCTTTTTAAACTTGCAAGATCTTTTGATACACTTAATGCTCCTAAGGTTACACCTTGATATATTTTCACATGATTACCAATAATACATGTTTCCCCAATCACAACCCCTGTACCGTGGTCTATGAAAAAGCTTTTGCCAATTTTAGCTCCCGGATTAATATCGATTCCGGTTTTTCCATGAGCATATTCACTGATTACCCGTGGAAGAATTAAAACTTCCTGACTATAGAGCTGGTGAGCAAAACGGTGGATTGCCGTAGCAAAGAATCCAGGATAGGAAATAAATATCTCTTCTTTAGAATGTGCAGCGGGATCAAAATTTAAAACTTCTTCAGCATCTAATAATAACAGATCATATATATAAGGTATCTGCTCAAAGAATTGCTGTACCTGCTGATCTATAAAAGAGGAATCTTTTTCTTTAGATACTTTGGTAACTAAAATTTTCAACTGATCTTTTAGATAATTAAACTTGGACTGTAGCTCAGCCACTGATTGATATTCCAGATGATATATGAATAAGGTATCGAATAACTGCTGGATAAATGATTCTACCAGATGTTTCTCGTGGAAGAGATAGCTGTCTTCTTGCTTTTTAGCAAAGAGAGAGTTTAGAAATGCTTCTTCTTTATTCTGGTTCTCCATAATTTTTTCCTTGTACTATAAAATATCAATACAATAATTCTGCCTGAAATTACTTTTCTTTTTAATATAGTCTACAGTATTAATGGACTTTTTGATTAAAAAAAATAGATCACTGTCATATTAATATTAATACTATTCAACAGTATCATTTGAATTGTATTTTCCTTCAGCAAAAACTTTTATTGTGTTTTTTTAGATTAGCAAATTTAGTATAATAAATTAATCTACCAAATTAGTAGACTATAAATTATGGTGAAAATATATATTATAATGCTATATTCTCTTGCTCTCTCTAATTTAAAATTTTATTATTTGTATTAGAAATTTCTTTTGATTTTCCCTGAGAACAAGGTTGGGTTTAGTTGTTATCTTATTGTTAGTAACGTTGTGATTGATTGTAATGTGTTTGTGATTAGATAGTTGAGATAAAAGTTATCCTCAAATGATAAATTAAGTAATTATAATTTTGGAGTTGTAGGATTTAAAGGTCTATCTTTGCGGGACTGAAAAAGAATCAGTAGCGCAGGAGTAACGATTAAAGTTAAGTAAAATATTTGAGAATAAAACTTCAAAAAAGTTTTGTTGAGAAAAAAAAGTTATTTATCTTTGCCATCCCTTTAGAGGGGGAGCAGGAGTTTAAGAGATTAATATGTGAATGGGGTTTTAGGGTTATGAAAAAAAAACTTTAAATTTTCTTCAAAAACATTTGGTCATTAAGAAATAAATTTTTACTTTTGCACTCGCAAATACGGAATGAAACTGACAGAAAGAGTAGTTTTGTAGGCGCGAAAGAAAAGAGATCATTGAAATAAGATA
>NZ_JALAHD010000297.1 GCF_022712095.1 Chryseobacterium sp.
ATATCAAACTTCATTAAATCATCTAAATCTTTCAATAATGGATTTTTCTCTATAAACTGCTCGAAGATCTTCTTTTTAGTCATAACTTCAATCTTCAAATTAGCATGATCTTTCTTATATTCAAATTCAATGGTATGGTTATTTACTTTCCTTTTGAAATGATTAAAAAAATCTCCGCTGATCTTATCAAATTCCACTTTCGCTGAGTCTGAAGGATATAAAATCCTTACTATATTCTCATCTTCCTTCACGAGCTTAAATGCTTTGATAGCATTATAAACAAATGGATCTTTGGACTGCAGTTGTTTCAATAACAAATTCCATTCCATCTGCAGATCAGTATCGGTAAAATGATTTTTAGGAAGGTTCTCGTTTTTAGTAATGACAGATTCCTCTTCTTCTTCCTTATCTTCTTTGTTAAGAAAAGAATGAATACTAAAACCTGAAGAAATATTTTGTTTTTGTAAAGGCTTTGATGTTTTTTTGATCACCACTTCCTGAGACACCTCTTCTATAGTAGCCTGAGGGCTTTCTGTCTCGGTCTCCTTTATTTCAGAGGATGGAGCAGAAGTTTTGAGCTCTACTCTTTCATGAAGAAAAGGAGCTAATATTATAAACTTTTTTTTTTATTAATATCAGCATTAATTGTTAAAGAGGCTAACTGCATTAAAGCAATTTCCACGGTAAGCCTTGGATTCTTGGAATTTTTATAATTGATATCAGCATGATTAGAAATCTCAATAGCGTCTATCAGCTGCTGAGCACTCCATTGCTGAGCCTGTTCTACGAATTTAGATTTTGTCTTTTCTCCCACCTCTATCAGTTCAATGGTTGAAGTATTCTGCGCCATCATCAGATCTCTGAAATGATTTCCCAATCCTGCAATAAAAATATGAGGATCAAAACCTTTTCTTACGATCTCATTAAAAGCAAAAAGTACTTCAGGAATTTTATTTTCTTTTGCCAGATCCACAATATTCAAATATTGATCATAATCCAGAATATTTAGGACTTCAGCCGCTTTTGCTAAAGTAATATTCTTTTGGGAAAATGTAGATAATCGGTCAAAAATAGAAAGTGCATCTCTTAGCGCTCCGTCTGCTTTCTGGGCAATCAGGTAAAGAGCATCATCTTCGTAGTGAATATTTTCTTTTTCTGCTATTTTTCTTAAGTGTCCCTGAATGTCTTCAATAGTAATTCTTTTGAAATCATAGATCTGACAGCGGGATAAAATAGTAGGAATAATTTTATGTTTCTCAGTAGTTGCCAGAATAAAAATGGCATGTGCAGGCGGTTCTTCCAATGTTTTCAGGAATGCATTGAATGCTGCTGAAGACAGCATGTGAACCTCGTCTATAATGTATACTTTATATTTACCTACCTGAGGGGCGAAACGTACCTGATCAATCAACTCCCTGATATCATCTACAGAATTATTGGAGGCAGCATCTAATTCATAAATATTATAAGCAAAACCATCTTCAGAAACAGAACCATCTTTTTCATTGATCTTTCTTGCCAGGATCCTCGCACATGTGGTTTTTCCTACTCCACGAGGACCGCAGAATAATAGTGCCTGTGCCAGTTGATTCTCATCAATAGCATGTTCTAAAGTATCTGTAATATGGGATTGTCCAACAACAGTGTCAAATTCCTGAGGTCGATATTTTCTTGCAGATACTATAAAATTTTCCATTGGTCAAAAATAAGAAATATAGTTTTAATTTAAAAATTTCCGGTAAATTTATAGTGCTATCTCTTAACAGAGAAAGCAGGAAAATATGTTTCCTGCCTTTCTTTTTTCTCAACTCCATAGAACAAGTTCATCCATTACAAACTTATTTTTGGAGCAATCATTTTCATATCTAATTGATTTTTGCTATTGAGAAGTAAGGATAACCTTGATCCTTCACATCATAACCGGCTGTAGAATCAAGATATCCGGTTTGTGAGGGATTTTTTATATAGGAATATGTACCTATTATTTTTACTTTATCTCCCTTATTTAACTTTATTATTTTATCTAATACAGTCTCTGATAGGTTTTGAAAATGTCCTTTTTGAACTAACTGATTTTCTGTCCAAGTTTGCTGTATATCATTTACATATACTTTAAGCTTAATCCTTGCACCATTATCAACACTGATAGAGGGATAAATAGTAGTCGTCCATCCCACCTGTTTTATAGGCCACCGGCTTGCAACCCTATAAAATCCATTTTCCGGTGCCGTAAATACTCCATTTGAAAGCAGACCTGGTATTGATTCAAACCTTGTGCTTATGAATTGCACCGGAGTACTGTTCATATCTAAAGCTCTTTCTTCTTCTGCATAGGCATATACAGGTGTTTTTCCTGTATATACATTTTTCACCTGATCCCGAAGCTGGTTTAAAAGATCAACCAATTTTTGATAATCTGGAAGATTTCTGAGATCATTCCATTGAGCGTTTTTATTTTCTCCCTGAGAAATAATCAGTTGCTCGGTTACTCCCGCATTACCTTTAGATGAGTCAGATCCTCCTAGTCTGATATTATTTCTTAGCTGTACTCCTACTGCAACGTCATATCCCTCCTGCGGAAACGCTGTTTTAACTCCTATCTGGGCATACAGAGGTATAGCCATCACACATGAGATTAATAATATATTTTTTTTCATTATTATTTATTATTAATTAATTTTTGTGATCGCCAAAGATGGTAAACCCTGATCTGTAAAATCATTATTACCTGTCTGACCTCCTGCAATTCCAGAATTGGTAACTCCTATTCTCAATTTATCTCCTGCTTTTAAGCTTACTAATCTTGAGAAAGTAACCTCACTAAGATTTTCAAAATTAGTTTTTACTACAATAGCACTTTCATAATTAGCAATAGCTATATTATTAACATATAGTAGTAATTTCGTACGTGTACCACTATCAGAGCCACCTAAGGAACCTCTTTTCATTGGGCCCCTACATGCAATCCAGTAAGCACCATCAAGCGGAGCTGTAAATACACCATTTACCAATAATCCAGTTTGTGATTCAAATACTGTTTTTGTAAACTCAGGCGTAGATAAGTTTGTATTAGCAGAAAATGATGGACTAGGTTCTTCTGCATATGCATAAACTGCAGTGCTATTAGCGTTATAAGTTGAAGTAATTAAAGCCTGAAGCTGATTTATTTGATTGACCAAAGCCTGATAATCGGATAGGTCTTTTAAATTTTTCCATTTGGCTGAATTATTTTCTCCTTGGGAAGTTAATATCTGATTAATCGTCCCTGCATCTCCTTTTGAATAATCAGTTCCTCCTAATCTGATATGATTTCTAAATTGGGTACCAGAAGCTATATCCAATCCTTCCTGAGGAAAAGCTGTATTTATTCCTACTTGTGCATGGAAGCTAATCCCTATTAATAATAGAGGGAAAAAAAATCTCTTTTTCATTTGTGTTATTTATTTTTAAGTCTCGAAAATGTGATAATAAATTTGGTTTTATTAAAACGAGGTACAAAATTATATAAATAACAAAAAAAAAGCAATTAATGCAAAACTATTAATATGCTTAAAATAACAATAATAAACCACCTTAAAGATTAACTATCTTTAAAGGCAGTTTTTTTGTTTCTATATTTTATTGTAAAACTAACTTTTACTTAGCCTAGGATTGGTAAGCAAAGTCTACTATTTCTTTGAGGGCATTTTCTATTTCAGCTCTTCCTTCTTCACTTTTCATATCCAAGCCACAAAAATTACTTCCATTGGTAGCCGTGTGAATGTTTAAATAATAAGCGCCTGATATCAATAAAGCCATAATAGCTCTAAATTTTTTAGCTTTTTCCTCTCCAAAGTAGGGATCGGTAATATTTTTAAACATCAAATCACCCATCTCTTCTCTTTCATCAGCCAGTTTTCGAAGAATTGGCTTATTTTCTGAAAGCTCCCAGAGAATAATTTTTTGAAGTTCTTTATTTTTTTTTAGATTTTCAAACTGATTAACTAAAGCAATTTTAGATAGCTCCTGTCCTCCGTCTGTAATTTCTTCTTCTACATTTCCCGCTGCAATCTGACTCCAATAATCCTGAGATTTTATATATTCATCTATGAGTTTGTCTGTACTTCCAAAATATTCATAGATCAGCTTTTTATCAAAACCGGCTACAGCAGCAATTTTACTAACTTTTAAACCTGAATATCCCTTGGTTCTCAAAATTTTACCTACGGCTCCCAGTAGTTTTAGTTTTGTTTTTTCTTTATCCCTGATAGGACCTTGTACAACTTTTCTAGGCATGTTATTATATTTTTGCAATACGCAATTTATTATTTATATCTTCAAACGCATTGAGCGTTTTATCCAAATGTTCCCTTTCATGGGTAGCCATGACAGCCATTCTTATTCTTGCATCTTTTCGAGCTACGGCAGGATACAGAATAGGGTTTGTATAGATCCCTCTTTCAATAAGTAGTTTGCCTACATCACCCGTTATATTCGGATCCCCTATTTTTACGGGAACAATTGCCGAACATGTATTCCCTGTATCCAATCCCAACTCATTCAGTCCACTTTTAAAATAACTAATATTATCCCAAAGTTTCTTACGCCAGTGCGGTTCCTCATCTATCAATTCAATAGCTTTAATAATTCCCATAATAGAAGGTGGTGCCGTCGCTGAAAAAATCTGCTGGCGAGACTGAAATCTAATAAAAGCCGCCAATTTTTTATCTGTAATTACATATCCTCCTACATTTCCAAAGGTCTTACTGAATGTCCCTGTGATAATATCAACTTTATCCAGCATATCTGCTTCTTCCAATACACCTCTTCCCTTATCTCCCAATATTCCAACTCCATGGGCATCATCAACCATTAAATAAGCATTATATTTTTTTGCTAATTTATAAATTTCTTTTAATGGAGACACATCTCCATCCTGAGAATAGATTCCATCTATAATAATAAGCTTTGTACGGAATTTATTTTCCGACGTTTTCAAAATATGTTCCAGAGCTTCTAAATTGTTATGAGGAAATGTTTTCGTGTTGGTAAAAACACATCCTTCATACACGCTGGCATGCACTGCCATATCTATAATTGCAATATCTTCTTTCTGCAAAAGAATCTGAAGAGTTGCACTATTTGCTGTATATCCTGTAGTGAATATAACAGCTTCTTCTTGTGTTCTTCCAAAAAAGGAAGACAATTTTTTTTCAAGATCATCATGAAATACGAAATGACCTCCGATGAGGGATGAAGCCCCAGCTCCTGTTCCGTATTTCTGAATTCCCTCTATTGCGGCCTGTTTTATTTTGGGATGCTGGGTAAATCCCAAATAATCATTAGAGACAAAACTCACATAATCATTTTGTGTTTCATTAATATTCACATTCATTACTGAGCTGCATCCTGAGTTGTTTTTCAACCGGTAATTCATATGCCCATTTGAGCTCATAAAGTTCAGAAAATCATAAAAAATTTCTGCTCTTTCGGACATTGTATATCCTGGGATATTCTCAAAATCTTTAAAAGTTGCGCTTTCAAAATCAATATTCATCCTTGTTTTTCTTAGTGGTTTAAGGAACAAATATATAACTATTTCATATGCGCAGGATTTCTATCCTATCTAAAATTTATTATGCATACGAT
>NZ_JALAHD010000298.1 GCF_022712095.1 Chryseobacterium sp.
CACTTATTTTTTTATTAGCATTGACTTTAATTATTTGATCCTTATCATTATGATCTTGTCTTTTATCAAATTGAAACTGATATACAAAAAATCCCTGAGAAAAACTCAGGGATTTCGTTTGTGTGTTTTTACCTTCCTGCATTACGCATTTAAAATTTACCATTGGTATTTTGCCATTGGCTTTGTGGCGGAGTCATTTCCAGTACATCCCAGTGTTCAACAATTTTATCATTTTCCAATCGGAACAGATCATAAACTACAGCAGGCTTATTTTCATATGTAATATTGGAACCTACTAGAACGAAATTCCCTTCCCCCCATACTTTTTTTACTTCCAGAATATGGTATCTCGATAAAATGGAAGCTCCATCCTGCAGTCCCTGGATTCCGTCTGCAATCCAAGGATTATGCTGTGTATAGTGAGTAGATGAGATATAATTGCTGATTACTGAAAAATCTCCACCGATAAGGACATCATTGACAAAACCTTTTACAATGTTTTTATTGCTCTCTGTTTTGTTGGTATCCTTTAATTGTATTTCACCGTCTATCATGGAATGTCCGCTGGGGTTAAGCGGCTGTTCTTCCTGAAGATTATCCCAATGCTCAACGATTTTATTATTGCTGTCAAAACGGAAAGCATCGAAAGCAATAAAAGTTTTTCCGAAGAAATTTTCATATTTAGTATTTAGGAATACCACGTCATTATCTTCAAATGTACGGTAAGTGGTTACTTTCATATGAGTTCCCTTTAGGGATTTTAATAAAGCCAGAAAACCATTTCTGCCATCGGAAGCATCCAGATTATGTTGAATATAAGTTGTTGCATTAATATACTTGTTGGCGATACTTTCATCACCGGTCTCTAAACTCTTTAGTACCAGCTGTGCTTTTTCCTTTCTCGTAGGTTCCCCTGTATTATAATTATACTCATCATTGGAACATCCAATGGATAGGAGTCCTAATCCTAGAATGAATGTTATTTTTTGTATTGAAATCATTTGTATTATTTTTTTTAAAGTAATGGATACTTTAATGTTTATTTATAATGCAAAGATGGAATAATATGAAAAAATGATAAAGGTTAAAAACAGACAATAAATGGTAAAAATGGGACAGTTGTTATTTTTTGTAAAGTGAAGGAATTGTGCCTGTATGCTTTTTGAAATACTTGACAAGATTGGTGGGCTCATTGAAATTAAGAGAATAGGCGATTTCTTTTACGCTCAGTTTTTCAAATACCAGCAGCCGTTTTATCTCTATAATAATTCTGCTGTCAATAAATTCTTTGGCCGATTTCTGAATGGAAGACTGACAGATCCGGTTTAATGTCTTGGGAGTAACAGCCATAACAGAAGCATAGAAATCTACACTTCTTTCTGTGGAGAAATGTCGTTCCAGTAATTGTTTGAAATGATAGTACTGAGATAAATAATGATGATTGACAATTTGGGTATTGGTTTTTTGCTTTTGCCTTTCCCCATAAATTAAGAATAAGCTTACCAGTTTTTGAAGACTTTCTTCTACGGCAAATGAATCCGAAGAAGAAATTTCCTTTTTTAAGACCTCTATCAGAAGTAGCATTTGAGAGAAAGTTTCAGGATCAGGCATTACCAGTGCATTGGAAATACTCGTGTCAAATATGGTGGACTGATGAAGAAAAGCCAGATCATTGGGCTGTTTACGAAAAAAATCTTCAGTAAAAAGAAGCATATATCCTTTGTAATCAGGATGATTTTTATATTCCTGAATCTGTCCCGGTGCAATAAACAGGATACTTCCTTTTTCAAGATGATATTCTTTAAAGTCCACAAAATGTTTTCCGCTTCCTTCCGTGATGACAAATACCAGATAAAAATGCAGTCTCTCCGTTTTACCAAAATAGGTGAAGGAGGCAATTGTTTTTAGTAATGTATCCAATTCCAGTACCTCACATTCATATGGTGCTTTTGACTGATTGAACTTTAAATTTTTAATATTCTTTTTCAAAATAGATGGATAGATTAATATAATAAGTAAAGTTAATTTAAATAAAAAATAATATAGCCAATTCAAGTATATATTGTTAAATGAAATAGAATGGAAATGTTGAATTTCAAGATGTGTGTGGTAAATGTTTTTATTTTTTGTATCAAACCTTATCTTTGCATTTCAAAATAACAAGATGTTTTCAAAAATTACAGTACACAGAGTTGGAAATAAAATCAATGGGGAGTCTTTAATCCTTTCGCAGGAGGAGTTGGAGCTGGATGAAGGAATGCAGGAGCTTCTTGAAAATTATTTTTTAGGAACCTTTAAATCCGAAGAAAGTTTTCAGTTCTACAGTGATTCTTATCTGGTGAATAATCCTGTTTACAGCTCTGTTTCAGAAATTTTTGAAGACAAATCCAAATTCATGTGGGAGTCGGAAAATATTGCCAAACATCTTTATGAAGTCGCTGAAAATCCCAGAGTGCAAAGCGGAGAATTATTCATTGTCTATTTTGAAGGAGAAGAAACTGATGCCGGAAAAATCGATTCTATCGGAATATTTAAGACGGAAAAAAGAGAATCATTCCTGAAAATTTTCCCGAAGAACGAAACCTTTGAAATTGAAAAAGACCAGGGAATCGGCTTGTCTAAAATAGATAAAGCCGCTTTAATTTATAATAACAATAAAGAAAGTGGGTATGTTCTTTCTGTGGTAGACAATAATAAGAACGGAGATCTGTATTACTGGTTTGAAGATTTCCTGAAAGTAAAACAGAGAGACGATGAATATTTTCATACGCAGGAAACGCTGATGGTTTATAAAGATTTTGTTACCCAGCAGCTTCCTCAGGAATTTGAAGTTTCTAAGGCAGATCAGGCAGATTTTTTAAATAAATCCATTAATTTTTTCAAGGAAAAAGAACAGTTCGATTTTGAAGAGTTTACCAATGAAGTGCTGGAAGATAAAAATGTAATTGAAAGCTTTGTTAATTTTAAAACGGATTATGAGCAGGATATGCAGGTCAATATAGCGGAAGAATTTCCGATCAATAATTCTGCTGTAAAGAAACAGCAGAGACACTTTAAAAGTATTATCAAACTTGATAAGAATTTCCATATTTATATCCATGGTGACCGTAAAATGATCGAGCAGGGACAGGATGAAAAGGGAAAATACTATATGCTATATTTTGATAAAGAAGTATAAAGAATTACTTCTGTTCAAAAATGAGAAATACTGAGGTTGAAATAATCTATGCTGTCAGACAATATGGGTGATTACTCAACCTCAGGTACTTTTAGAATGTATTGGTTACATTCACTTTTTAATTATTTTTTTCTGAAAAATAGCGCCCTGCTGTATTCATAATTCATTCTTGCAATATTTAATACTGAAATTCCCTGTGGGCATTCCACTTCGCAGGCTTCCGTATTGGAACAATGTCCGAACAGCTCTTCATCCATCTGGGTAACCATTTTAATGACGCGTTCACTTCTTTCCTCTTTACCCTGAGGTAATAAAGCCATATGAGTGACTTTTGCAGAAGTAAATAAAGCCGCACTTGCATTTTTACAGGTGGCTACACAGGCTCCACATCCGATGCATGCAGCAGAATCAAAAGCTTCTTCCGCCAGCTGATGGGTAATGGCAATTGATCTTGCATCAGGTGCCTGTCCTGTATTGACAGACACAAAACCTCCCGAAGCAATAATCCTGTCCAAAGATGAACGGTCAACCTTCAGGTCTTTTTTTACAGGAAAAGCTTCAGCCCTGAAAGGTTCTATGGTCAATGTTTCCCCGTCTTCGAAAGAACGTAGATGAAGCTGGCATGTGGTCGTATTTTTTAAGGGGCCGTGCGCAAGTCCGTTGATCATCATACCACATTGCCCGCAGATTCCTTCCCGGCAGTCGTGATCAAATTCTACAGGTTCTTTTCCTTCCAGAATCAGTTTTTCATTCAGCGTATCCAGCATTTCCAGAAAAGACATATGAGAGTTCAGATCTTTCAAATCATATTGCTCAAACTTACCTTCTGACTGTCGGTCTTTTTGTCTCCATATTTTAAGATGTAAATCCATATCTTCTGTGTTTTATTTATAACTGCGTACAGTAGGTTGTATTTCCTCAAAAGTTAAAGGCTCTTTCACCAGTTCAGGCTCATTGTTTTCACCCGTCCAGTTCCATGCGGAAATAAATTGGAATTCCTCATCATTTCTAAGCGCTTCTCCATCCGGTGTCTGAAACTCTTCACGGAAATGGGCACCACATGATTCCTTTCTGGTAAGAGCGTCATAGCACATTAATTCTCCTATTTCAAAATAGTCGGCTACACGTCCTGCCTTTTCCAGCTCCACATTCATTGTATTTCCCTGACCGGAAACTTTAACGTTCGTATAAAATTCCTTTTTCAGCTTTTTTATTTCTTCAATAGCATATTTTAGGCCTTCCTCATTTCTGGCCAAGCCACAATAATCATAAAGAAGTTTTCCCAAGGTTTTATGGTAATAGTCCACTGTTTTATTCCCATTGATATTCATGAACCTCTGGATCTGTTCTTTCACCTCCTGCTCAGCCTTCTCAAACTCAGGATGGTCGGCAGAAATTTTTCCGGTATGAATCTCATTCGATAAATAATTGGCAATAGTGTAGGGGGCAATAAAATAACCGTCTACAGATGCCTGTAATAAAGAATTAGCACCTAATCTGTTGGCTCCGTGATCCGCAAAATTAGCTTCTCCCAAAGCAAACAGGCCGGGAATGGTCGTCATTAATTCATAGTCCACCCACAGTCCACCCATCGAAAAGTGGGCAGATGGTGAAATCATCATTGGTTCCTGATAAGCATTGTATCCTGTGATCTTCAGGTACATATCAAAAAGGTTTCCGTATTTCTCCTCAATTTTTGCTTTTCCCTGCTCTTTGATTGCCTTTGAAAAATCCAGATAAACAGCATTTTTTAACGGGCCGATTCCGAATCCTGCATCGATTCTTTCCTTGGCAGCCCTTGAAGAAATATCTCTAGGTGCTAGGTTTCCGAATGCGGGATATCTTCTTTCCAGATAATAATCTCTTTCTTCCTCAGGAATATCATTCGGTGAACGGGTTTCATCTTTTTTCAGAGGAACCCAGATCCTGCCGTCATTTCTGAGAGATTCGGACATAAGGGTTAATTTGGATTGATAATCCCCTGACTGGGGCAGTGAAGTAGGGTGGATCTGTATCCAGCTTGGAGATGCCATTAACGCTCCCTTTTTATGGGCTCTCCATATAGCAGAACCGTTACACCCCATAGCCAGAGTAGAAAGATAATATATTTTACCATATCCTCCGGTTGCCAGCACTACAGTATGAGCAGCATGGCGTTCAATTTCTCCGGTATCAAGGTTTCTTACAATAATTCCTCTTGCTTTTCCATCGATCATAACAAGATCAAGCATTTCATGCCGGGAAAAAAGCGTTACCGTTTTTTTTCCAACCTGTCTCATAAGAGCCTGATAAGCTCCTAATAACAATTGCTGTCCCGTTTGTCCTCTCGCATAAAAAGTCCGGCTGACCTGAACTCCACCGAAGGAACGGTTATTAAGGTACCCCCCATATTCTCTTCCGAAAGGGACACCCTGAGCAACAGCTTGATCAATAAGGTTTAAAGAACATTCCGCCATTCTGTATACATTGGCTTCCCGTGATCTGAAATCTCCTCCTTTCAACGTATCTACAAACATCCTGTACACACTGTCACCATCGTTTTTGTAATTTTTTGCGGCATTTACTCCTCCCTGAGCTGCCACGGAATGGGCTCTTCTCGGGCTATCCTGAAAACAGAATGCTTTAACATTATAACCCATTTCTCCTAAGGAAGCCGCAACGGAACTTCCTGCCAAACCTGTACCAACAACAATAACGTCCAGTTTTTTACGGTTGGCAGGATTAACGAGTTTTGCTGTTTTTTTATAATTAGTCCATTTCTCTTCTAAAGGACCTTTGGGAATTTTAGAATCTAAAATCATCATGAGTCATTTTTAATTAGCAGTAAAAAATACATAGATGGGCATAAGAGCAAATCCGATGCTGATAATTACCGAATAAGCTATACCAAAGGTTTTTACCCATTTTACAAACTTGGGATGATAAAGTCCTAAAGTTCTTACAGCACTATGTATTCCATGAATAAGATGATAACATAATGCAATCATGGATAGTACATAAATAATTACATACCACCATTCCTTAAAGACTGTTACCACAAGGATATAAAGGTCTTTATTTCCATTCTCATCAAGCGGAAGACTTCCGAATTTATATACGTACCAGAAATTCTGAAAATGGATTATTAAGAAAATTAAAATTAAAGTACCCAATATTCCCATATTTCTGGACTCCCATTTACTGGCTCTTCCTCTGGAATCTTTCTGATAATTACCTCCTGATTTTTTATTTTTCAATGTAATGACCAATCCGTCTAATGCATGGAGGATAATGCTGGCATACAAAACATAGGATACGATCTTAATGATAACATTTCCCGATAAAAAATGAGAATAAGCATTGAATTGTAAATGTGCCTGCTCCTGAGGAAGAAAAAGCTGAAGATTCCCCAGGAAATGGATTAAAAGAAAAAAACTGAGAAAAAGTCCCGTAAGACACATCAATAGTTTTCTTGTTAATGTTGACAGCATACTTTTTTATTTAATGATTAATAATACCCTAAAACTTTCATCCATAGACCTCCTATTACCATGTAAATAACAAGCAGTACAATTCCTATTTCCAGACCGCGGAGCCACCATGCCTTAAGGTCTACATATCCGCTTCCGAAGAATACAGGCGCCGGTCCGTGCCCATAATGGGTAAGAACTCCATAAACTGATCCCATAAAACCTAGCATCATAGCCAATAACATCGGAGGTATTCCTAAAGAAACTCCTACACTCAGTAAAGCGGCATACATGGCTGCTACGTGAGCCGTAGCACTGGCGAAAATATAATGACTGAAAAAATATACAAGGATAATAACAGGGAAAGCAGCTTGCCAGCTTAATCCTCCGATTTTGGCTTTGATAAGATCACTGAACCATCCGATGAATCCGAGTTCGTTAAGTGAGCTTGCCATCATTACCAATACGGCAAACCAAACAATTGTATCCCATGCTCCCTTTTCAGCTTTTACATCTTCCCAGGTAAGTACTGATGTAAGCAATAAAAGGGTAAGTCCTATGAAAGCTGTGGTTGTTGCATCTATTGAAAGAGTGCCTCCGAATATCCATAAAGCTAACAGAATAAAAAAAGCTAATAGCATTAGCCATTCATGGCGGGAAATAGGTCCCATTTCTTTCAGCTTCTGAGTAGCCATTTTAGGAGCATCTCCTGTCTTTTTTAATTCCGGAGGGTATAATTTATACAGTACCAAAGGAACTACAAAGAAGGCGACCGCACCGGGAACAAATCCGGCAGCAGCCCATGACATCCAGGTGATATCAATCCCAAGATTGGCAGCAAACTTCTGGCACATCGGATTACTTGCGGTTCCCGTCAGGAACATAGAAGAAGCAATAAGATTCATATAATAACTGTTCAAAGTCAGGAATGAACCTAGTTTTCTATGAGTCTCAGGTTTATCCGGAACCGAATCGAAACTGATGGCCATAGATTTCATAATAGGGTAGATAATACCACCACCTCTGGCGGTATTACTTGGAATGGCTGGGGCCAGACAAACGTCTGCAAGCCCCAGTCCGTATGCTAATCCCAGAGAACTTTTACCAAAGACCCTGATGAATAGAAAAGCAATACGATTTCCCAGCCCGGTTTTAATAAATCCCCGGGCTATAAAAAAAGATATTCCGATTAGCCAAATAACTTTATCGCCAAACCCTGTAAGAGATTTGGTGATGGATTTGCCCGCATCGCCGGGTGCTAATACCTGTGTGAGTGCTGTAAATCCGATAGCCATCATACACATGGTACCCATTGGTGCGGCTTTGAGAATAATTCCTAAAATAGTTGCGGCAAAAATGGCAAATAAGTGCCACGCATCCGCAGAAACTCCCTGAGGGGTAGGAATAAACCATATGATAAGCGCAAAAGCAAATGTTATGGCTATATTTTTAATATTAATTTCTTTCATGGCGAATTATAAATATTATTGATTATTAAAATCTGCTTTGAACCTGAATAATGAATAGATTATTATTATACTGGCTCGTATTGGCAATTTGATGTTTATAACGGTCAAACTGTACTCCCAGCTGAATCCTGGCTCCGTAATTTTTCAGAAATTCAAGTCCGAACATTGGTGTAATGGTCTGTCTCGGATTGGAATTTAATCTGAAACTGCTGTCTAAATACTCATAACGGCAAGATAATTCAAACGCACTCAGGTTTTTGTGGTTTACTTCATATCTTAGGTTAGGAAGGAAATAAACACCGCGGATCAGGTAATCATCGGGATTGGAAGTCCTTTCTTCAGGGTCAATGGAATAGTATAAAGTATGATTGGTAGCCTGTTTAGCTTCCAGTTGCATATCAAGGCTCCATTTAGGGTTAAAATGAACCAGTGAGCTGAGGTCTGCTCCTACAGCGTATACATTTTTACTGTAAACTTCTCCTATTCCTCCGTTTAATCCTAAGTTTAAAGATATATTTTTATCCAGTCCAAAAACAAGTCTTGTAGAATACTGTTTTCCGTTGTCATTATCATTTACCTGGTTTTTTCCGTTTCCGTTAACTACTGAAACGGCATATTGAAACGGCATTTTACCCAGTTTAAGTTCTCCCGTAGCAGAGAGACCTATTTGGAAACTTGTCCATCCCAGTTTTCCGAATTCGGTGTATTGGTTGGACCAGTCTAATGATTTTATAATGTCAATAGGGTAGGTTTCTTCAATACCGAATAATGGTCTGAACTGTCCGACAGTAATTGCTAGTTTAGGATTGAAGGTATATTTTAAAAAGGCATTTTCAAGAACTCTGGTTTTAGGGTCATTTTTAAAATCAGCTAAATTGGCTAAAGCAACTACTTCTGCACGCTTACTGATCTGTGCCCGAACCTGAATTCTCATATATTTAAGCATAAAATTATTATCGGTTCCGCTTCCATCTGAATGGTGGAGTCCATTAACATCAACGTCTTTTGACATTCCTAATAGGTAGCGTGCCTGAAATAAACCTTTAATCTGAAGTTGAGGATATTTTACCGCGGCAGCCTCTTCCTGTGGTTTGGTTTGCCCTAACAATAATGAGTCAAGGATCTGCCCCTTCATTGTAAAAGATAAGAGTAAACCTAACAAGGAGATACTTCTTTTTTTGATTGAAAAAAAGGACATAATATGGATGTATTGAATGTTAAGTAATTTTTAGATGCCTAAAAATTTAAAAGGTTTACTTTCTTTGAAATCTTTGTTGGCTTTACCATTATAGGTTTGGAAATTATCAAGACTTAACTTCATAACCTTTCCTTTAGGACTTAAGTCAAAGTCTTTAAGATTTACCCAGAAAGTATTAGGTGTTAGAACACTTTCATAATAGTAAACAAGATTTTTTTGATCTGAAACCGCACGCCATCTGGTAGAAGAAATGTTAGGCTCCGCTTCGGAAGAAATTCCATAAGGAACAGAACAGTTTCTGATCACACTGAATACGCTTGCTACCGCTGTACGGGGATCATTAGTCTGAGGAATTGCATTAATATAATAAGAAGCACGTACAAATCGGTCCGCAGCACGATTGGTTCCCGGAAGCATAATGGTTCCCGGAATTCCCTGCCAGTATTTATTTAAGGCAAGCTGTTCATCGAAAGTGGGTGAATTGGTCATTACGGTATAAGAAGGGTCGTGATGGATGATAAGTTTTCCTTTAATATATTCAAAAACAGCATTATCACCGGATGCGTCAGAGATAGAAAGGTGTACGGTCGCAAATCTTTCTGTTCCTGGGATATTGTCACTTACAATAACAAAAGGGTCGGTTTTTAAATGATCAACTGCCTCTTTTACTGTTGCAAAATTATCCAGAAAGTATTGTGCCCATAGAGATATGGCAAGTCCTTTTTCACTTTTCTTTGGGTCGAATTTAGGATATTCAGATTCTCCGAGCCATAGAAGGTTGGCTACTAGTCCTTTTTCATTCATACCATCTGATGAGGTGATGTCCCAGCTGGAAGTAATGACGCTTCCATATTTTGATGTCCATTTGGCAGAAAGTGGACCTGCCTCACCTGTACGCTGTATTCCGCTTGGCAAAATCCATAAATTTCCGGGGATCTCGTCTTTCCAGTCCATAGAACGGGCTGTAATAACAGTTTTATCAGGTCCTTTATAGACCACTCTTGTACATGCTTCCGATGTATTCCATACTCCTATAAGAAGAACGAGTAATAGAAAAATAATTGGGAACTTTTTCATAATATAAATAGTTTATTAATTGAATAAATATAATTTTTAATCTGCTTGATTTGTGTAAGTTACTAA
>NZ_JALAHD010000299.1 GCF_022712095.1 Chryseobacterium sp.
ATTTATAATAAATCTAAATACGTTTAATGTAAAGTTAGCAGGAACAAATTATAAAATCATGTAATTAGAAATGATATGGTCTATACCGAATATTTAGAATTTTAATTCCATCAGAGCTATTTTGTTTTTTCCTGCCAGGACTACTGTTGTTTCATTGATCCATTCACAAACATAAAAATCTTTTTCATCGGAAATCTTCTTCCATGTTTTTCCAAAATCAGATGAATAGCTTATATGTTGATCACCCACAGCCATTATTTCTTTACCTTTTGATCCGGGTTTGATTTTCACACAGGTCATATAACCTGCATTTTTTCCTGACGCCTGAATCTCCCAGCTTTCCCCTCCATTATAAGTTGTAGCAATATTATTGATGTTATCGGATTGTTTGGTATAATCACCTCCCACTGCAATACCAAAATAATCTTTATAAAAATCTACAGAATATATCCCCTGTGAAGACTCTCCCTGGACAAAGGGAGTATTAAAGACTTGTATAGTATTATCCTTTAGATTTAACCTTACAATTCTTGAAGCCTTTCCTCCTGTAGCAACCCATACATACTTACCAGATGAAGCTATATTCGTATTGCTGGCTGCAAATGCTGCCTCTCCTTCATTGAGTTTTATGTGATTATTCAATAAGCTCCATTTTCCTTTGGAATAGACTGTTAATTTCAGTTGATGTCCTAAATCGGCATCGCTGAAAGCATAAGCTTTATTATTATTTACAAAATGTAAGGCATCATAAAATGCTGTTTTTACTGTATCTGTATGTATAACCTCAAACCTCAGATCTTTTTTATGGATCTTAAAAAAGTAAGCCGGGCTTTCAATATTAATGGTATAAAAAGAAGTTTTATCCTGTGCCAAAGTCCTGAACTGAAGCTTCTCTTCTGACAGCCTGATTTGTTTTTGATTATCAGGATTTTTTAAATCGATAAATCCGAATTTTGAATCCGTTCCACTATACCAGACCTTATCATCATATATTTCAAGGGACCTGATACTTATCTTATCATTAAGAATTATCTTACTACTTCTCACCTGCTGTGCAAAAAAATTTATTGCTATCGACAAAAGTAAAATTGAGAAGATTGCTTTCATATGAGTATATAAAAAAACCGCCGAAGCGGTTAATATTATTTATTAATTGATGTCTTTATATTTTTCCGGGTTATTAAGTTTACTGTGTGATCTTCCGTAAAAGAAGTATATGAAAACACCTAAGACCAGCCAGCCAGCAGAAAGTTCCAATGCGTGGGCACTTAAGTTAATAATCAGATAAAGATTAATAACAACTCCCAATCCTACAATCACTTTATATGCAGGAACTTTAAAAGGTCTGATAAGGTTAGGTTCTTTCTTTCTCATAATCCACACTGCAATACAAACTAATGTAAATGCAAACAAGGTTCCAAAACTTGTCATATCAGCAAGAGTCGAAATCGGTGTAAATGCTGCCACACATGCTACTACTGTTCCTAACAAAATGATTCCTTTATATGGAGTTTTCGTTTTAGGATGAAGCTCACCAAAAAATCTCGGGATCAATCCATCTTTTGACATTCCTATAAAAATTCTTGACTGTCCCATCAACATTACCATAACTACAGAAATCAAACCTACAGTCGCTGCAATCGTTACAATATTACCAGCCCAATGTTTCCCTGCAATCTCAAATGCGTATGCTACCGGCGCTTTGATCGCATCGGGATATTTCCCTTCTGGATTAAAGTCTGTATAATGCATCATTCCTGTCAGCACAAGAGATACACAGATGTATAACACCGTACAGATCAATAATGAAGCTATAATTGCAAATGGAACATCTTTTTTAGGATTAATGGCTTCTCCTGCCTGTGTTGAAACAGCATCAAAGCCAATATAAGCAAAGAAAATAGCGGCTGCTCCGGAAATAATACCCTGTATACCATATGCAGAAACCATATCCCCTTCCGAGTTTTTAATTTTTATTTCATCCGGAATAAAAGGTTTCCAGTTTTTCACTCCATCCACTGCATTATAGAGATCACTATTAGAGAATATGATATAAACTCCTGCTATAATTACAAAGATAACAGCGGAAGTTTTTAATAAAACTATTAAATTATTAGCTCCTACCGCTTCTTTAGTTCCTTTAACCAACAATGCTGTAAGCAGCATAACAAGAACAAAAGCTGGTAAGTTCATAGAAAAACCTTCTCCTGTATAACTTGCTGGGTCTGATGTTAAATATGCAGGGAGATGAACTCCGAAAATTTTCAAAAATTTGGTGAAATATCCTGACCAACTAACGGAAACAGCCATACTGGCCATAGCATATTCTAATACAAGACACCATCCCATTGCCCATGCAAAAATTTCACCCACTGTACCGTAAGCATAAGCATAAGCAGAGCCTTCAACAGGAATAATGGAAGCAAATTCAGCATAACATAATGCTGCAAAGACACAGGCTATACCTGCTATAATAAAAGAGATTGCCAGTGCCGGGCCTGCATGATAATAAGCTCCGGTTCCGGTAAGTACAAAGATTCCACCACCAATGATAGCACCCACTCCAATTGCTGTTAAACTCCATTTTCCAAGGACTTTTTTCAGCTCACTTTTCTTCATCTCCGCCTCATAGGCACTTAGTGGCTTCTTAACCCAAAT
>NZ_JALAHD010000300.1 GCF_022712095.1 Chryseobacterium sp.
ATTCATGAAATTTAAAACCACTACAAAAATTAAATACTGATAATCAAATACATAAAAAACTCTATAGAAAAAACACATTGTTATGAAAAGCAGCTGAACCTTATACAAAATGTTCCCCATGCCGAAAAACTCTCTTTATTTTTTCGTTTTTATCTGTTATTCTTTAATTATAAAAGGACAGTCTGGACCGGACTTTACTATTCTGGCGGATAAGGCATTCCAGAAACTTTATCAGAATCCTAATGAATGTATCAGCTATTCACAAAGCCTCCTTATAAGTGAGCAGGATATTGAACATAAAATTATTTTAAGAAATATCATTTCACAGGCTTATGCATTAAAAGGAGATTATGTACAATCCGTCAATATGTCTGTGCAGAAAGATGATTTCATCTATAATGAAGGTTTTTCACCCTTTTTGCAGATGTTTACAGATTACAGTCTTGCGGATCAGTATCAGAATTTAGGACTATACGGCCAATCTAAAAAAATAACTGCAAGGTTAATCCAAAATCAATCTTTAAAAGGAGCTTCGCCGAAAATAAAAGTAACTCTAGCAAAATTATACCAACTGCAGGCTATCGACGCAGGAATCACCAGAAATTACAACTTAGCAATAGCTAACCTCAGTAAAAGTGATCAGCTTCTGGATAGTCATAATGAAGAAAATAAAATTATCGGGATTGAGAATAGTATTTTCCGTTCTTCTTTTTTAATGAGAACAGGCCAGAAGGAAAAAGCTAAAATCTTACTTGAAAATCTTCTAACTAAGCTTGAAAACAGGGCGGAATACAACTTCCTTATGGCTTTTGCCTATGAAACTTTAGCCCGTTACTATTTCTTACAATTCAATTATAAGGTTTCTACAGAAATATTGGAAAATGGACTTCAAAAAATAGAATCTCTGCCTTATTCCGGAATGAAAACAAAATACTATGAATCATTAGCCAAAAATTATTTTGCATTGCATCATGATGAAAAGTATCATTACTATAATAAGCTTCATAATGATCTGAAACCTCAGCTGGACACAAGTAAAAAAGAAGGAATCCGGTATATTGTAAAGCTGGTGGAAACCTATCAGAACAACAATATTGAAATTCAAAACAGAAATCAAAGACAGCGTTTTTTTACAATTTTCTCTATTTTCGGAATTGTGATCTTAGGATTATCAATTTATTTTTCACTTGAAATAAACAGAAACAGAGATCTGAAAAAACAAATGGAATTCTTCATTAATCAGAAAAACAGGGAACAGGAAATTGCTATTCCGGACCTACAGACTGTGAACACAAATACAGATAAGGATGTCAATAAAATTTCAAAGGAAAAAGAAACTGAAATTCTTGAAAAACTTAAAGAATTGGAATTATCAGACCGATATTTAAGTAAAAACATGTCACTTTCTCTTTTATCCGCTCAAATGGGGATTAATACCAAATATCTTTCAGAAGTCATTAATACACATAAAGGAAAAAATTTCAATACTTATATTAATGAATTAAGAATCAACTATATCGCACAGCTTCTGAAAACCAATCCTGTTTATCTAAATTACAAGGTAAGTTATCTGGCAGAAGTATGTGGTTTTTCATCCCATAGCGCTTTTACCAATGTATTCAAATCAATAACCGGAATGTCACCTAACATTTATATTCAGAAAATCACTAATAACAGAAAGTCATGAAAACAGTCTTTAAGTTCTTCTTCGTTCTGGGATTACTTTCCAGTTTATCTTTTGCCGGACAGAAGGAAGCTGATGATTCTCTTATCAAAAAAGCCAGAACAGATATTTATGATAATCCGGATCATTCTATTGCAATTGCTAAAAACCTATTGAAAAAGCAAAATGACATTAATAAAACAATCAGCCTTTATCTTCTTTTATCCACAGCTCATATTGCTAAACGAAATTTTGATGCTTCATTACAATATATTCTGAAAGCCAAAGAGCTTTCACAAAAAACGAATGACATAAAACTACAGACAAGTGTTCTCATTTCTATTGCCATACAATATCAGCAAATGGAATTATTCAGTAAAAGCTTTGAGATACTTAACGAAGCTGATGAATCTCTTAAAAAGCTTCCTGAAGACAGTCCTGAAAGACATATTGAAACGGCCCGCAGCTATGCTATCCGCGGGATGATTTATAAAAGCCAGTCCAATTCTGAAATAGCTCTTGAAAAATTCCTGACTTCTATTAAAAATTTTGAAAAAGTAAAAGTTAAAAAAAGTACCTATGCTAATATGAGTGTAGTATATTATAATATAGGATACTGCTATCTCAATCTTGAAAAGATAGATAAAGCACGGCTTTCTTTTATGAAAGCTGTTTATTATGCTGAAAAAAATAAGGCTAAAAGCTTAGAAGCTTTTGCTTTGAAAGGTTTATCCGAGATTTATAAGCAGAAACGGGAAAATCAGAAAGCACTTCAACTTCTTATGAAAGCTGAAAACCTTTCTAAAAACACAGGTGACCTCATCTTAAATGAAGGTATTTATAAAGAAATGGCAGATAATTATCTCTCCACGAACCATCCGGATTTATATCAGTTCTACAGTAAAAAGAATATTGAAATGCGGTTTAAAAGGGAGCAAAATGAGCTAAATTCGATCAATCATTCTATTAATAACCATAACCGGGAAACGTACAATAAAAGCAGGGAAATCAAAGAAAGATATACCTTTTACACCATTATAGCTGTAAGTGTCGGTATATTTATTATATTTTTACTTTCCGTTTTTATTCTCCGCATGAAAAGACAGAACAGAAAATATCAGCATCATATCCAACAGCTCACTAATCCTTAAAATAAAAAGCATCCCTTTTCAGGAATGCTTATATTCTTGTCTATAATCAACTCAGCTTATTTTGCAATCGCCTCATCTATTGGATTTCCAATACTTCCGCTCGGGAACTGTATTTTCAATAAAGCTGAAACAGTAGGTGCAATATCCGTCATATTATATGGCTTATTACTTTCTCCCTGATTGATACCCCAGCCCATAAATAATAACGGAACATGGGAATCATAAGAATTCCATACGCTATGGGTAGTCCCCGTTTTTGCATAAGGAGGCAGCATAGAATCATGAGAAATCAACTGGATATCACCGCTTCTCTGTCTGTTAATTCCATTGATAATTCTTTGTTTGATAGGTTCAGGAATTGTAGCCTCCTGCACTTTTGTTACCGGTACAGCATAAAGTACTGTAGGATCTTTTTCGAGCTCACGAGCTGTAAACTCTACTACATCTTCCAGGTCAAGATTATGTTCTTTCAATAATTTTCTATCAAAATAAACCTGATAATTATCTACTCCGTTGATCAGTTTATCCACACCAAATTTTTCTTTCAGCTTTTGACCTATAGCCTGCTCCATTCCTTCTCCAAAAAATCCTGTCGTTATTTTATGTTCTTTTAAAAATCCTACAGAATGTGCTCCTCCATGATCTGCAGAAAGGAAAACCGTATATTGTCCTTTTCCAACTTTAGAATCCAGATAATTGAAGAATTCTGCGAGATCTTTATCCAATCTTAAATAAACATCTTCCACTTCTATAGAGTTAGGTCCGAATTTATGTCCAGCATAATCTGTAGATGCTAAATTGACCGCTAAAAAATCCGTGATATTATCCCCACCCAGCTTTTCACCTTCTACAGAAGCTTCAGCTAACTTTAAAGTCAGTGTATTTCCAAAAGGAGTATATCGGATATTATCTTTTCTGCTGTTATAATCAGCAGCTAAATTATTATAAGGAAAAGTAGGTGTTTTAGCACTTCCTAAAAGTCCTTCCCATGAAGAATTGTCCGGTGAACTTTCTGTGTACTGATTGATCGGAAGTAAAGTATTCCATCCATTAGCTACCAGCTTATCCGGTAAATTCTGAGAATTGAAATTTTTCACCCATTGCGGAAGATCATTCATATACCACGTGCTGGTAATGAAATTCCCTGTAGAATCATCAAACCAGAAAGCTCCGTTCGGTGTATGTCCTGCAGGAAGTATAGAAGCTCTGTCTTTCAGGGAAACCCCGATTACTTTTCCCTGAAAATTGGTGGCCAGTCTCAATTCATCCGTTACCGTTGTAGACCAGAGGTTTTTTGGAGAATGACTTCCTACCTTTTTATTCGTAGTTCCTACAGGCTGAACGTTTTCATCTGTCGTGCAATATACGTTTTTACCTGTCTCTTTATCTGTCCAGTCATTTCCTGCAATCCCATGAATAGCCGGAACCGACCCTGTATAAATACTGGTATGCCCTAGAGCGGTTACTGTAGGTACATAGTTGATATGAACATTGTTAAGGGAATATCCTGTATTCAGTAATCTTTTAAATCCATCATTCCCAAATTTATTGTAATAACGGTAAAGGTAATCCCAGCGCATCTGATCTACTACCAGTCCTACTACCAATTTCGGTCTCTCTAATTGTGTGTTTTTGTTCTTCTGGGCATTGATTGTAATTACGGACACGAAAGTAAGTGCCACAAATGAAATATTCCTAAGCATGATGACATTTTTATTGGTTACAAATTTACAGGTTTTATGGATTTTAGAATATGAATTTTAATTAAATTTGAAATGTATATGTTATGTTGTATTTATTATTATACTTTTAATAACTTAATACTCATACATTATTAATTAAGGATATCTAAAAACTAATGATATACATTCCTGTAAATATTAAATTGAGCTGAGTCAGATCATATGATATTAGGAATATATTGGTATTTTAAATTTCAGGAAAACCTATATCACTTTCAGTTTTTCAAATTTTCTGGTGGATTTGTTGATAAACCTGCCAAGCTCGAAGGGAAAGCTTATGTAAACATACCAAAAGAATTAATAAAAAAGCTGGAAAAGCTACAAATTAATGGTGGTATTTACCGAACTAAGATCATTCTTACCTCTTATTTTAATTAGTTCAATCCTATTTTTTTTCATCGTTTAAGTTTAAGTTAATACAACTTTAGAAGACTTAAAGTAATCATATTTGTAGTATATAATTCAAAAATAAAAACTGTAAAAGTAAATTGATCCGCTCTTTTTTATTACCATTACACATTTGATATTGGTTAAATTTATAACTTTGTCATAATCAAAATGTCTGAGAGGGATTGACAGAATATTTGAACTAAAAAATATGATCAATGACAAAAACAATCAATCCTTTCTTCTTTTTACCTTCCCCATTTTATATTTTAAATTAATGACTTATGGACCAGACATTAAGAAAAACCATTGATCAGTATACAGCTCCACCTAATGATAAACTGCTGGAAGAATTCCGTTTCATACATAATGGTAAGACAGATTATTATGAAATCAATGATCTGAACTATCCAAAAAGAAAAGACCTCATCCTTGAATTGTATAAAGATTATGGCCCGGAACATAAGTCTCTTGTTAAATGGTTATTAAAAGAAGAACAGAAAGGCTTTGAAGTAAGTATTCCCATATATACAATTGATCTTTGTGCATTTATGCTGTATAAACATATGGATTGGGAAGATATTTATGACCTGTATGAAGCTAAGTTCGGAACAGGAACGGATGCTCAGGTACTTCTGGATATTGAACTTGTATTCGGTTTGGATAAAGAACGGATCAAAGAATATTTACAGTCTGCCACCAAAAATAAAAAACTGAACAAAAAGATTCTTAAAACCATTGAATATTATGAATCAAACTCTGAAGCCCGTTTCAAAAGCAGAAATGAATACATTCATTTCTTTGAAAACTTTAAAATAAAAGGATTAATGGGCGATCTGGAAGAATGCCAGTAAATAAAAAATTAAAATGACACTCGACGATATAAAGCTCGAAGCTCTACAATTCAAAGCTCAAAACAATCAGGAACTTTGTAATAAAATCATAGAACTGAAAAACAAAAAAGTTTCATTTCTAGGCTGCATTTACTTTATTCAGCATAATCAGCAAGTGTCTCTTGCCGAAGCCCGAAAGTTAACCCTAGAACTGGAAGTCTGGAGTCCGGAAGAAAAAAACAATATAGAAACTTATCATCAACTGATGATTTCAGAATTTAAAGAAGATAAAGAGTAATAACCAACAAATACACAACAGGATGAATTTAGAAGAATACAAGAAACAATTTACAGAAGATGATGCTGTAGGCTGGGAATTTATAGATACTCAGCTTGAAACTGTATATCCGGAACAGGAACCTAAACATTATATTCTACAACTTCGCTACATACTGGGAGGTGAAGAACCACTGGACGGGATCAGTGTTTATGAAAGTAAAAAGCAGCAGGATCATTTTCATTTTGTAACCTATGGCTTGTCAGAATTATATTACAACGAAGAAAGCTTAGATAACGAATTCAGTAAATTCGGATTTGAACTGACATTCAGATTGAAAAAAAATTCAGAAGAAGATAATATTCACTGGGCATGTAACTTACTTCAAAATATAGCCAAATATGTTTTCAAGTCAGGTAACTGGTTTGAAGAATATCACTTATTTCCCGCTAATGGACCTATACGCCTGGATTATGATACAGACATCACAGCACTTTCCTTTATTACTGATCCTGAATTAGGTACAATAAGTACCCCTCACGGAGAAGTTCAATTTCTACAGATTGTAGGTTTAACATCGGCAGAATATGAATCTTTAAAGGAGAATCCTACACTGAAAAATACCCAGGCATTTATTGTAAGTCTGAAACAGGAAAATGAATTATTAATCACCAATTTAGACAGAAAATAGTATATGGAATATACAGAATTTTGTGAAGAACAGTTTAACCAGCTTGTCACACTTCAAAACACACTTGAAGATCAGTATCACATTCAATCTTATACCAATTGGTTTTATGACAGTGAATCTTCCCTGTTAAGATTATACAACACCGAAAAACAAATTTATTTTAAACACATACCGGTAGGAACTTATTCTTTTCAAACCCATACGTGGATGTGGAGCTGGTTCAATGAATCCTCTCTTGAGAAGAATAAAAATGAAACTTTGAAAATAAAAGATTTCGGAATCGAAAAGCATTACGAAAAGCTTTATACGGGAACTAGTCCTGCTGATGAATATGATGGCTGGGAATTTGTTGCCATTGCTCAATATCTACTGAAAGGAATCGGTGCTTATAAAGTAGTTTCCGGGCATCTGGAAACTTATATGCTTCTGACAGAGATCGTAGAGGATAATTCACCTGAAATCAAAAAATTAAAACAGAAGACCGTAGAATGTAAAAAACATCAACTTGCAAGATCTGCCTTTGTTTGTCAGCATTTAAATCTTGATCACCCAAAAGGTTTCGAAGAAGCTTTTGATACGTTTCCGGGAATGGATTTAGATGAGGATGATAATTTTCAGGCCTGGTGTGATGAATGTGAAAAAGTAAGAGTACAGCATAAAGGATGGAATGATGAATCTGAAAATTTCGCCAATATAAAACTGATTTGCGAAGATTGTTATTTCGAATTAAAAAATTTTAATCAGCATTAAAAGCAGCAGGAAGAAATTGCAAAAAGAACTTTTGTGATATAATCAATTACTTTTAATAATAAAAAATAAACACAAGTCTTTTATATTTGTAATGACAATGCAATCTAACGGAATGAGTGTTAATAAAAATATTCTGGAAAAATTATCCAGTGAGGAACTGGAAAAATACATACAGTCTGACAGCAGGTTTGTTTCTATGGCGGTTATTTATGCTTTTGAAATATTACAGTCAAGAGGAAGAACACTTACGCCGGAAGAACAAGAACGATACAATGCTTTAATAGCGGAAAATCAGGTACATTCTCCCTCTATCCACCCTAATCATATAAAAGCGGCTAATCTTATTTATCTTTCCGGCGCATTTGGAATTGGCAGTATGATCTGGACTTTTGAAAAATTTGATTCCGGATTATCTATATTCATAGCCATAGTAGTTTTGGGAATTATTTTTGGGTTAGGATATGCAATTAGTAAAGGAGCTGAATGGACGAAATATGTCCTTCTCATTTTATTAATTATGGGAGCCTTCGGAATTCCAGCTATGTTATATGAACTAAAATATAATACAGTGGTAGGGATTATCAATCTTATTCAAATCTTCCTACAGCTATGGGCTGTTATATTAGTCTTTCAAATTCCTTCGAAATTATCACCATCCGATTTTACCACGAAAATCCAACAATAAAAAACGCACCTTTTGAGGTGCGTTCTATTTTATATAAAGTTTGAGTTAATTAAAACTTCAAATCTCCGTTTACATCTCTTACTGCTTTAGCAGCTTCAGCAAATTTAGCTTTTTCTGCATCAGTTAAAGGAATAGTAACAATTTTTTCTACTCCGTTAGCTCCGATGATAGCCGGAACACCTAAACAGATGTCACTTTCTCCGTATTCTCCATCAAGCATTAAAGAACAAGGGATCATTTTTTTCTGATCGCAAGCGATAGCCTGAACCATAACAGAAACTGCAGCTCCCGGGGCATACCATGCAGAAGTTCCTAATAATTTAGTAAGAGTAGCTCCTCCTACTTTAGTTTCTTCAATTACATAGTTTTGTTTTTCTTCATTCAAGAATTCAGTTACAGGAACTCCGTTTCTTGTAGCTTTGCTTAATAAAGGAAGCATACCAGTATCACTGTGAGCAGCGATTACCATACCGTCAACATCAGAAATAGGAGCTTCCAAAGCTTCAGCTAATCTGTATTTAAATCTTGCAGAATCCAAAGCTCCACCCATTCCGATAATTCTGTTTTTCGGAAGACCGGATGTTTTGTGTACCAGATAAGCCATTGTATCCATAGGATTAGATACAACAATGATAATTACGTTTGGAGAATGTTTTACTAAGTTTTCTGTAACATCTTTTACAATTCCTGCGTTGATACCGATCAATTCTTCTCTTGTCATTCCGGGTTTTCTCGGAATACCTGAAGTGATTACCGCTACATGAGAACCCGCTGTTTTGCTATAATCTCCGGTTGTCCCCGTAATTTTGGTATCAAAACCATTTAAAGATGCGGTTTGCATCAAATCCATGGCCTTACCTTCCGCAAAACCTTCTTTAATATCCACTAAAACTACTTCTGAACAAAAGTTTTTCATAGCGATATACTCTGCACAACTTGCTCCTACCGCACCTGCTCCTACTACAGTTACTTTCATATTTACTTTTTTTAAATTATTTTAATCGAATGTTTTTAATATTCAGTTTAAACTCTGGTTCCCAAATTTACTAAATTCCTGAAAAATCAACCAATTTTTAGAAA
>NZ_JALAHD010000301.1 GCF_022712095.1 Chryseobacterium sp.
TGTTTTTTTTGGTCTCCTCTTCGGAGACCTTTTATTTTTTGTATAAAAAACGTACTGCTAAATGAGCTAAATTCCTAACTTTGTAGTCTTCAAAAAAACATTCTAAAGAATTTTACTGTGAATATTCATAACAAAAGAAAGTATCTGAGCTTTCTGAAGTTTAAAAGAGACTTTCAACATTACGGACTTGAAAAAGTCAGAAGTTATGAACTTATTCTTCATTGGCTTAATAACAGGTTGAGCCGTAGTCAGTTTCTGATTCTTTCCGGTATCCTGGTGGGATGTACAGCCGGATTGGCAGGGGTTTTACTGAAAAGTCTCGTTCATGAAATTCATTATTTAATCACTAACAAAGTTCATTTTGAATATCAGATCCTCTTTTATATCGTATTTCCCTTTTTAGGAATAGTGCTTACCACAAGTATTGTACTTACGTTATTTAAAGGCCAGGACAGAAAAGGAATAGGTGCTATTTTATATGAGATTGCCCAGAATTCGAGTATTGTATCTTCTGTTAAAATGTACTCTCAGATTATTCAAAGTGCTGTTACCGTAGGATTAGGAGGTTCTGCCGGTCTTGAGAGCCCGATTGCAGTGACTGGTGCAGCGATAGGCTCCAATTATGCCCAGACTTATCGCCTGGGATACAAAGAGAGAACCCTGCTATTGGCAGCCGGCGCTACAGCTGGTATTGCCTCAGCCTTTAATGCTCCTATTGCAGGGATTATGTTTGCCTTTGAAATACTGTTAACAGGGGTTGTCTTCTCCGATTTTATTCCTTTGGTTGTTGCTGCTGTGTGTGGTAGTCTTTTATCAAGAATATTACTTCAGGAAGATGTGCTTTTCAGGTTTTATGCCAGAGAGTCTTTTAATTATAAGAATGTTCCTTACTATCTGATTTTAGGGTTGATTACAGGATTATATGCGCGTTATTTCGTGGTAATTTCTCAAAAGGTCGAACATTATATTAAATCACTTAAAATATCCCGTCTTCGTAAAGCAATGCTGGGAGGAGCGGCATTATCGTTATTATGTGTTCTTTTTCCACCTTTATTTGGAGAAGGATATGAAACCATAAAAGCTTTTACCAATGGAAATATACTTTCCATTATGGATAACAGTCTTTTCAGGTACTTTGATATCGGAGACTGGACGATTATTGCCTTTTTAATTTTGGTGTGTCTTTTAAAGGCTTTTGCTACTTCCTTTACTATTTTTAGTGGAGGTAATGGAGGGAATTTTGCTCCTTCCCTTTTTGCAGGAGGTTCTGTAGGGTTTTTGTTTGCAGTGATCTGTACAGAGATAGGCTTTACAAATGTACCGGTAACTAATCTTGTGCTGGTAGGAATGGCTGGTGCTATGAGTGGAGTTCTGTATGCACCGCTTACAGCTATATTTCTGATTGCAGAGTCGAGCTCGGGATATGATCTTTTTATACCATTAATGATTGTTTCTGTCATTTCTTACCTGATTGCAAAATGGTTTTCACCTATATCTCCTGAATTGAAATCACTGGCAGATGAAGGAAAAATATTTACTAATGAATATGATAAAAATCTTTTGTTTTCCCTACATACTAAGGATTTTATCGATACGGATTCTTTAATAATCAATGAGAATGCTCCTATAGAAGAACTTTTTGAACTGGTGAAGAATAGCGATAAAAATATTTTTGCAGTTGTGGATGATAGCAGACAGCTGAGAGGAATTCTTAGTTTGGATGATATCCGTCCTTATTTGTTCAATAAAGATACTGAAGCTGCACTGCATATTACTCAGCTGATGAAAGTGCCGCCGGCGGTTATTCATCCTCATGATAAGCCTTTAGGAATTCTTCAGGTGTTTGATGATACGGGAGTATGGAATTTACCGGTTGTTAATGAACAGAATTACTTTATCGGGTTTATTTCCAAGTCCACTATCTTGTTGAGTTACCGGCAGCTTTTAAAAGGATATTCTGAATAAATATAAAAAATAAAAGACCTCTATTAAGAGGCCTTTTTTATATTCAGTTACTGACTGGCTTCATTTAAGATTTTAATATCATCCTCATTCAATTTTAATTGAGGAGCATCAATTAATGTTTTCAGCTGGGACTGGCTTGTCGCACTTACAATAGGTGCAGTTACCAAAGGATTGGCCAATAACCAGGCTAAAGCCACGGAGGCTTGAGTAGTCTGGTATTTTTCACTGATTATATCCAAAGCATGAAGAACCCCCGTTCCTTTTTCATTGAGATACTTACGTACACCCTCACCTCTTGCACTTTTAGCAAGGTCTTCTTCCGTACGGTATTTCCCGGTAAGGAATCCTGCTGCCAATGACCAGTAAGTAAATACACTCAGATCAAACTTTTCCACAAGCGGAGCATAGTTTTTTTCAAAATTTTCTCTTTCCAGTAAATTATAATGAGGCTGTAGCGCTACATATTTAGGAAGACTATTTTTCTCTGCTGCTTCAAAAGATTCGATCAGTCTTTCGGGAGATAAATTTGAGGCTGCAATATAGCGTACTTTTCCGGCTTTAATAACCTCATCATAGGCCTGTAAAGTTTCTTCTACCGGGGTTATATTGTCATCAAAATGGGTATAATAAAGATCTATATGATCGGTCTGAAGTCTGCTTAGTGATTCGTCTACAGATTTCAGAATATGTTTTTTACTGATATCATAACCATGTTCTTTAGTTTCGGAACCTACTTTAGTAGCAATAACCATATCATTCCTGTTGCCTCTGCTTTTCATCCATTTTCCTATAATTTCTTCCGATTGCCCGCCTTTTCCGTTTACCCACCAGGAGTAAGTGTCTGCGGTGTCAATAAAGTTAAAACCAGCTTCCACAAACTGATCCAGAATATCAAAAGATTGTTTTTCATTTAATGTCCATCCAAAGACATTTCCTCCGAAATTAATAGGAGCTATCGATAAGTCCGTATGTTTAATATTTCTTTTTTCCATAGTAATTTACTTGAAATTTTATGAGATGTAATTTAGAGTTTATAAGTTAAATGATAAAGCCTGATCAAATGTTTTTTCTTTAAAGGATAAAAGTTTTTATCAATGGAAAAAATGTATTTTTCTTTCTTATTCCAAAGTTTTTCTCATCATAATATCAGTCTGTTCTTCCTCTCCCATTCTGAAAATATGTTTGTCAAAGGCAGTAAATCCATTTTTTTCATAGAACCGTATGGCTTTTTTATTTTCTTCCCAGACTCCAAGCCAGAGCCATGATTTATGTTGTTCTTTTGCAATATCAAGGGCTTTTTCATATAAGATCTGTCCTACTTTTTTACCATGGTATGCAGCTTTCACATAGATACGCTCAATTTCCAGTGCCTGATCATCCTGTAATTCGGTTTGGGCATTTCCGGAATTAACCTTCAGATATCCTATGGCCTGATCATTTTCCCATGCTATAAAAAATTGAGAGTCAGGATGGGTCAGCTCTTTTCCCAGCTTTTCTTCCGTGAAGTTTTTTTCCAGATATTCATTCATACTTTCTTCCGTATTGTGAGGAGCGAAAGTTTCATAAAAGGTTTCTTTTCCGATAATCTGTAGAGTGATAATATCCTGTAATGTGGCTTGTATTAAAGTAATCTGCGTCATTGAACCATTTTTATACAAATTTACATAAATGATACTATACCTCTTCTTTAATTTTATTTAAAACCAGTATAATCTGATCATATATATATTCCAGATCCTCATAAGTGATACAATAAGGAGGAACCAGATATAATATGTTTCCTAAAGGCCTCATCAGGATTCCCCTGGAGAGAAATTCTTCATATAATACTTTGCCTATATCATTAAAATAGGAAGTGTGCTGTTCATTCTTATATTCCCAGGCTAAAATAGTTCCCGTTAGGCGTACATGTTCGATATACTCATGTTCCTGTAAAATGATGGCAAATCGAGAATGCTGCCGGCAGATCCTGGATATACTGGACTGAGTTTTTTCCTGTAATAATAGTTCCATGCTCGCGAGTGCAGCGGTACATGATAGTGGATTAGCGGTAAATGAATGCCCATGGAATAATGTTTTATAAGGATCATCCGATAAAAAAGCATTATAGATTTCCGAAGTACAGGTGGTAATTCCCATAGGGAGAGTTCCTCCGGTTAACCCTTTTGAAAAACACATCATATCAGGCTGTTCTGAAAGATAATCGGCTGCAAATAATTTTCCGGTTCTTCCAAATCCTGTAAAAACTTCATCCTGAATCATAAGAATCTTTTCCTCTTTGCAGAATGTCATTAATTCATTCAAATCCTCTGCTTTATACATCAGCATTCCCGCAGCCCCTTGTATTAAAGGTTCATATATAAAACAAGCCAACTCATCGGAGATAGCACTGATTTCCAATTTCAGTTCTTCAAGATTATCCTTGTGGGGAAGGTCAATAAATATTACTTCAAAAAGCATTTCTCCAAAAGGCTGGGTCCAAGCACTTCTGCCACTTACTGACATTGCTCCGAAAGTATCTCCGTGATAAGCATTTCTGAAGGCAAGTATTTTGTTTCTGGATTTTCCCTGATTGTGATGATATTGTATACACATCTTTAAGGCTACCTCTACAGCGGTGGAACCATTATCAGAATAAAAAACTTTTTCCTGCTTATCAGGAAGAAGGCTGAGAAGATTTTCAGAAAGCTGAATAGCAGGTTCATGGGTAAATCCGGCAAAAATTACCTGTTCCAGAGTATTCAGCTGTTCAAAAATACGTTGGGCAATATAAGGATGAGCATGTCCATGTAAAGTAACCCACCAAGAAGAGACAGCGTCGATATAACGATTTCCTTCATTATCAAATAAATAGACTCCCTCTCCTCTTATAATAGGAATAATATGATCGGCAGTTTTCATTTGGGTATAAGGGTGCCAGTTAACTGCTTTATTTCTTGCTCTTAATCCGTTACACATGTTGTCTCTGTTTCTTTTATCATAGGTTTAAGACCTAATGTATTCAACATCTGCATATCTTCAGAAATTCCGGGATTAGGAGTTACCAGTAATGTTTCCCTTTCACCTGCGAAAATGGAATTCGCTCCAGCCATAAAGCACCAGGCCTGTTCTGTTTCATCCATTTCAATACGTCCAGCACTGAGACGTACTATAGAAGCAGGCATGATAATCCTTGCGGTGGCGATCATTCTTACCATTTCCCAGGTATCCACTTTAGGATTATTTTCAAGAGGAGTACCTTTCACTCTTGCCAATGCATTGATAGGAACGGATTCCGGGTGTTTTGGCATTGTAGCCAGTGTTAACAGCATGGATATTCTGTCTTTATGGGTTTCCCCCAAGCCGATAATTCCTCCCGAACATACGGTAATTCCTGCTTTTCTTACATTATTGATGGTATTGATCCTGTTATCAAATTTCCTTGTAGAAATGATTTCTTCATAATACTGCTCCGAAGTATCAAGATTGTGATTATAGGCATATAATCCCGCTTCCTGAAGCTTTACAGCCTGTTCTTCAGTTAACATACCAAGTGTACAGCATACTTCAAGTCCTAATTCATTAACTCCTTTTACCATATCTATCACACGGTCAAAATCTCTGTTATCTCTCACTTCTCTCCATGCGGCTGCCATACAGAATCGAGAAGATCCATTTTCTTTTGCTTTTTTAGCATGGGAAATAACGGTTTCAACAGGTAAAAGGGCCTGTACTTTAATATTGGTGTGATAACGGGCTGCCTGTCCGCAGTAGGAGCAGTCTTCAGGGCAGCCGCCTGTTTTTATGGATAATAATGTTGAGATCTGCACTTCAGAAGGATTATGATATTCCCGGTGTACCGTTGCAGCTTTATAGATCAGATCCAAAAGTGGAAGATGGTAAATTTTTTCTATTTCTTCTTTGGTCCATGTATTTCTGATTTCAGTAGATATATTCATTTTCATTGATTTTTAAATTGTTTACTATGGTTTTAAATTGTTTAGCTGTCATTGTTTTAATTTCCGGGACTCTTATTATTTTAGTTTCCCACGGCAGATGCTTGCAGATCACTCTTTCCGTATCCGGATTAAAGTCTCCGTTAAGAACCAGATAATCGAGAGGTATATTCCTTTGCCGTAAAGCGGAAACGGAAAGTAAAGTATGATTAATACAGCCGAGATAGTCTTTAACTACAAGAGCTGTGGGAATGGTAAGATGAGCAATAAGATCAATGATCAGTTTTTCATCGGATAAAGGAACCATTAATCCACCCGCTCCTTCTATGATGAGAGGATGAGATGTTTCAGGAATTTTGAAATTATTGAGACTTATCGAAACTCCTTCTTCTGAAGCCGATTGATGAGGAGAAGCTGCCTGTTTTAAACGGTACGTTTCCGGATAGCAGGTTACCTGATGATCCGATAAATCCTGGATAGTCATGGTATCGGTAGAATGAAGATCTCCGGACTGTATAGGCTTCCAGTAATCCGCATTGAAGTATTGGGTAAGTATAGCAGAGCATACTGTTTTGCCAATACCTGTTCCGATACCTGTTATAAATAAGTTCTGTTGCATTTATAATGAAGTAAATTGATTGATAATTCGGGTGAGTTTTTTAATTTCTTCTTCCGTGTTGAAAGCATGTAAACAGATTCTGAGCCGTTCTGTTCCGGATTTTACGGTAGGGCTGTAAACGGCGTAGGTCAGAAATCCATTTTCACATAATACTTTCTGTAGGGTTCTTAACTTTGAATGATCGGGAATAAGGATAGTCTGAACGGGGCTCTTTTCGGATGAGAAGTTTTGCGAATAATATTTCCTGAATACATCAATATTTTTCTGTAATTGCTGGCTTAATTCGGGATGGGAATCTAAGAAATGATAGCCTGACCGTATGGCTTTCCATTGTATATCCTGTGCTGATGTTGTGTATATAAAAGGTGAGGCAAAATTGATGAGATAAGAAATAACAGATTCATTGCTTAATATAGTAGCACCATGAGCACCTAAAGCTTTTCCATAGGTAACTACTGTTGCCAATACTTTCTCCTGTAGCTGATATTCTGAAACCAAACCATATCCGAATACTCCGAAGGCGTGAGCTTCATCTACGATGAGGTGGGCATTATACTGCCGGGCCAGTTCTGCTATCTCCTGAATCGGAGCGAAATCTCCCTCCATTGAATACAGGCTTTCTATGGAGATATAACAACCCTCTTTTTGTTTTTTAAGTTTTTGTTCTAAATCATTAAGATCATTATGCCTGAATTTCAGTTTTCTGGCATTGGACATTCTGCAGGCATCATGGACAGAACGGTGAACCAGTTCATCGACAATAATAATGTCGTGTCTTCCGGTGATTGTTGAAAATAAGGCCAGATTGGCATTATAACCGGAAGGAAAAAGCAAGGCAGATGGATATTTATGCTGTGTAGCAATATATCTTTCCGTTTCAACAGCTTCTGAACTGTTACCGCTTATAAGCCTGGATCCTGTGCTTCCGGATAATAAAGCCGGGTTTTCCACAACCTGCTGCAAAAGAATTTTTTGCAGTTCCTTATTTCTTGCCAATCCTAAATAATCATTAGAATAAAAATCCACTCCTTCAGAATCAACGGGTAAGCTTCTAAGGATTCCTCCTTCTTTTCTTGTATTTAAAGCTTTGTGTAAATGATCCATCAGGTCAGTTATAAGCCTGTATTTCCTGTGTAATAGAACTGATCCATTCCTGGTGTAACTTTTCTTCTATTTTCTGTACCTGCTCAGCATGCGATTTCCAGTGGTCTGAAAACTCATTCAGCTGAGCTGTCATTTCTTCCAGATGTCCTTCTTCCTCCAGTATAATTGATTTTACCATTACTTTATGGTTATTCTTCGTAAGGATATGCTGATAAACAGGATAAAGATCATCAGCCCGGACTTCGATGGCATAGGTTACAAAGAGATAAGCGGCATATTTAAGTTCCTCTTTGGTAAGATTAAGGTGATTCCGAAGATACCGGCATGTTTCGATATCCAGCCTGTGAAGATACTGTCGTGTAGCCCTTGGAGCAAGGAGTTCTTTACTCTGATAAGTTTGACAAAGACTGGGATCAAGCTTACTGATCTGTTTTTTCAGGTAATAGGCATGACGGTGTTCTTCTGCTGCATGTTTTAACTGAATCTGGTTTACAAGAACAGGATGTTCACAGGCAGATATTTTTCTTGCCCCTGCATTTTCCATAAAGGAAAGGGTATTGAGCCATTTAGCATGCTGGATATCATTCTGTACTATATAATTTAAAAGCTTATAAAATTCCATATTTTTATTTTGAAGCAAATGTATTATATTGCCGGATGGTTAAATGGTGCCAGTTTTAATATTATGAATAGTCCGGTTGAAGTTCCTTATAAAAGTTTTATAAAAATTGATAGAAAATCAGAGATTTCTATTTATATACAGATTGCCAATCAGCTGATCAATGCCATTCAGAGAGGATATTTACCATCAGGAACAAAACTTCCGGGAAGCAGAACTTTAAGCCAGCTTCTGGAAGTTCACAGAAATACCGTAGTGGCTGTTTATGATGAACTTTTTGCCCAGGGCTGGGTAGAAAGCAAACCGAATAAAGGAACTTTTATTATCGGAGAGAATATAGAGAAGCCCTTTAAAGTTGGGGATTTAGAAAAAAATCAACTGGAGCATTATCCCAAGACAACAGAGTTTTCATTTAAAATCTCCAATATCCTTGATAACCCGTTTGAACATTCCGATTGTGAATATCATTTTAATGATGGAATTCCTGATATCAGGCTTACACAGATAGATCAATATTCACACATCTATACTTCCATTCTCAAGAGGAAAGGAAATCATAAAATGCTCGGATATAATCATGACGGGAGTGAATTTTTTAAAAAGCATCTTTCCCAGTATCTGAATCTGTCCAGAGGGTTGCCTATTTCCAGAAATAATCTTTTAATTACGAGAAGTACGGAAATGAGTATTTATATCGTTTCTGAAATATTACTTTCTAAAGATGACGTAGTGTTAGTTGGAGATCTTAGTTATTTTTCAGTCAATATGATTTTTCAGCAGTCAGGAGCAAGGATTGTCTCCATTCCCGTGGATTACGATGGAATCTCTGTAGATGGTGTAAGGGAAATATGCAGGAAACAAAAAGTACGGATGCTTTATCTCACTCCTCACCACCACTATCCTACCACCGTTACGTTAAGTGCACAGAGAAGGCTTGAATTATTGAATCTTGCGTATGAATTTGGTTTTATTATCCTTGAAGATGACTATGATTATGATTTTCACTATGACAAAAGTCCCATTCTTCCATTAGCCAGTGCAGATCATCATGGGATGGTTATTTATATCGGATCATTTGGAAAGTCTCTTGCACCGGGTTTTCGTACAGGTTTTATAGTAGCTCCTGAAAACGTAATGGCAGAGATGCGTAAATATTTAGGGATTATAGACAGACAGGGAGATATTGTAATGGAGCATGTATTAGGTGAAATGATTGCGGAAGGGGAAATCAACCGCTATCTTAAGAAATCTTTAAAGATCTATCAGGAAAGACGTGATCATTTTGTTTCACTGCTGGAGCAATATCTCGGAGATTCCATTCATTTCAGGAAACCATCAGGAGGACTGGCCGTCTGGCTGGAATGGCAGATTCCTGTTAACCTGATGCTGCTTACTAAAAGTTGTGCACAGAATAACCTTTTTATTCCGAGGACTTTACTTTATCAAAACAAAGATCTTACGGCCATGAGATTAGGATTTGGAAATCTGGATTTTACTGAAATGGAAAAATGTGTAAAGATCTTAGCTCAAATGACAGAGTATTCTTGAATTTATCTTTATTTAAAGAATGATTATCTTTGCCTTATAAACATAAAATGTTTGCATTTTGAGATCGATTCTTAAATTTATTCTGTCTTACTATTAGCCTCAGCAACCACAGGCTAATACTTCTTTCGTTTGAGTAATTCCACTCAAACAGGTTTTTCATTCAATCCTATTATTTACGATCATTATTGTAAGGGTAAATAGCTCCTGTTATTGCTGTTTATGAAAATCTTTTGACTAAAAGTCAAGGAATGATAAGGTCGTCCATAATATCTAAAAATTACAAAAAAGAATAATAAGCACGATCTAAATGCCAAAAGAATATATATGGGAGATAAAAGTTAAAAATACTCCCCTGTTAAAAAGAAAATGTAACCATTGTAAGAGTGACAGATTTTATTGCAGCGAGAAATTCAGAATGAATTCTCAGAAAAGAAATATAGATGTATGGTTAATCTACAGATGTATTCAATGTGACAGTACATATAATATTACTATATTGTCCCGGACCAGACCAGAGCTGATAAACAAAGGGCAGTTCAGCCAATTTTCAGAAAACAATCCAGAGATAGCCTGGGAATATGCTTTTTCTCCCGAGATCAGGATAAAAAACAATATGGAACCGGACTTTAACAGTGTAGAATATTGTATAGAAAATGAAAATATAACAATAGACGGACTGTTAAATATGGAGAGAGAAGTAATAATGATTAAGATTAAATGCCCTTTTGAGTTCGGTCTTAAATTATCATCCGTTATACGGCAATGCTTAGGATTATCAATAAGTCAATTGAATCAATTGACGGAAGCTGAGGTTTTCTCTATTCCACCAAATAAATCGATCAAAAAGTATAAAGTTAAAAATGGAGATATTCTCCAGGTAGATACGAGAAAACTTAAAAGTATATATCTAAATAAATAATACTTGGTTTATATAGGTTTTTGACATATTGATAATGATTGGTTAGGTTTTTGAAGGATAAAATTTAACCAATCATACTATTAACATTGAAGCTCATCACATTTACCAAAAAAGGAATTTATTGTCCGAAAGGAAAATTTTATATTGATCCGTGGAAGCCTGTAGATATGGCAGTCATTACACACGGACATGCAGATCATGCCCGTTGGGGAATGAAAAAATACTTATGCCATCATTTCACCAAGCCTATTTTATATCAGCGTATCAGTAAAGATATAGAATGTCAGAGTGTGGAATACGGGGAGACTGTTATCATTAATGGAGTGAAAGTTTCCTTACATCCTGCCGGACATATTATCGGTTCAGCACAGATAAGACTCGAATATCAGGGATTTGTAAGTGTCATCTCCGGAGATTATAAAGTACAGGATGACGGATTGAGTACTCCTTTTGAGCTGGTAAAATGTAATGAATTTGTGACGGAAAGTACTTTCGGACTTCCTATTTACAACTGGATGGATATTCCGTCTATTAATCATCAGCTTCAGAACTGGGTGCTCAGGAACCGGGAAAATGGAAAAACTTCGGTGTTCATAGGATATTCCTTAGGGAAGGCCCAGCGTATTATGAAAGCTGTTGAAGGATTGGGGAAAGCCCATGTGCACTATTCTATCGGAAAGCTCAATGAGGCTTTTGAAGAAATAGGGATTCTTTTACCGGATTATGAGATTATCAATTTTAAAGAAAGTGTAAAACATTTGCAGAATGAGATCGTTATTGTTCCCCCTGCATTGTTCGACAGTAATATGCTCCGTAAAATACCCAATGCGGCTACCGCAATCTGTTCCGGATGGATGCAGGTGCGGGGATCAAGAAGATGGAGAAGTGCTGATGCAGGATTTGCCGTAAGTGATCATGCAGATTGGGGCGGATTGCTCAAAACGGTTAAGGCTACAGAAGCTGAGATTGTACATGTAACTCACGGCCAGACCGAAGTATTTTCAAAATACCTGAATGAAATAGGACTCCATGCTGATGTGGTAGAAACATTGTATGGTGAGGATGAAGAAGAAGCTGAGAAAGAAATCATTGAAAATCCTGAATCATGAAACATTTTGCGGATCTTATCAACGCCCTGGAAAGTACCAATAAAACCAATGCAAGAATAGATGCTATTGTGGATTATCTGGAACGTGCTCCTGAAGACGATAAAGTCTGGCTTATCGCTCTATTTACAGGAAAAAGACCTAAAAGAAATGTTTCAACCAATCTGATGAAAGAATGGACCCTGGAAATTACCGGAATTCCCTTTTGGCTTTTCCAGGAAAGTTATTCTTCTGTAGGAGATCTTGGAGAAACTCTTTCCCTGATTTTGCCGCCGCCTTCTCAAAAGATAGATAAAAGTATTTCTGAATGGATGTCAGAAATTGTAGAATTAAAGAATAAAACGGAAAAAGAAAAGAAAGATTTTGTACTGAAGTCATGGGATGGACTGAATTATACAGAGAGATTATTATTCAATAAACTTTTGGGAGGAAGTTTTAGAGTTGGAGTTTCATATAAAACTCTGATTAATGCCTTAGCTAAATATTCAGGAGAGGAAATGAGTGCACTTATGCACAGCACTATGGGAAAATGGCAGCCGGGTGAAATTTCATTCAATGAACTGATTTCTGCAGAAAAAGTGAATGCGGATAATTCGAGACCTTATCCTTTCTGTCTGGCTTATCCTTTGGAAAAAGATCTTGAAGAACTTGGAAATCCTGAAGAATGGTTAATCGAATATAAGTGGGATGGAATCCGGGGACAGATCATCCGTAGAAATGATGAGGTTTTTATCTGGTCCAGAGGAGAAGAATTGGTTACGGAACAGTTTCCTGAAATTGCTGAAACTATTAAGACGATGAAAGGAAATTTTGTGTTGGACGGGGAAATACTTGCAGTAAAAGACGGAAAAGTTTTAAATTTTAATGAATTACAGAAGCGTTTAAACCGTAAAAACCTCACCAAAAAAATGCTTTCAGACATTCCGATAGAAGTTTTTACTTATGACCTTATCGAGCTGGAAGGAAAAGATCTTAGGGAAAAACCTATTGCTGCAAGAAGGGCTATGCTGGAAGAACTTCTTCTAGATCAGAAACCCGTCAACATTTCTCTTTCCCGGTCTATTGATTTTGAAGAATGGAAAGAATTGAATGTAATAAGAGAAGGTTCAAGAGAGATCAACAGTGAAGGTTTAATGCTGAAGCAGAAAAATTCACCCTATCATTCAGGAAGAAAAAAAGGTGACTGGTGGAAGTGGAAGATCAGTCCTTTAACTATTGATGCCGTTTTGATCTATGCCCAGAAAGGAAGCGGAAGACGGAGTGCTTATTACACGGATTATACATTTGCAGTAAAAAATGGAGATGCCTTAGTTACCATTGCTAAAGCCTATTCCGGACTTACGGATAAAGAGATCGTGGAAGTCAGCCGTTTTGTAACTAAAAATGCAATTGAAAAGTTCGGTCCGGTTCGTACGGTAAAACCTGAACTGGTTTTTGAAATTGCATTTGAAGGAATAGGTTTCAGCAGCCGGCATAAAAGCGGTGTTGCTTTAAGGTTTCCAAGGATTTTAAGGTGGAGAAAAGATAAAACCGCAGATGAAATCGATGAACTTGACGAAATAAAAAAACTGATTCAATAATTTGGCTGCTTTTGAAAATACCAATGGATTCAAAGTTATTCAGCAATGGATGGCTGATAAAGGTATGTCTCCATTTAAGTTTCAAATTGACACATGGAAAAAATTCAGTACAGGATATAGTGGAATGGTTGTGGCACCTACAGGATTTGGGAAAACATTTTCTGTATTTCTGGCTTTGGTAGCTGATTTCATGAATACGCCTGAAAAATATAAACCAGGTTTAAAAATGATCTGGGTCACTCCCCTGCGTTCTCTTTCTAAAGATATAGCCAAAGCCATGCAGGAAGCGGTAAATGACATCGGACTGGATTGGACAATAGGCGTAAGGAACGGAGATACGGATCTTAAGGTAAGGCAGCAGCAGGTAAAGAATATGCCGGAAATTCTTGTAGTAACACCCGAAAGCCTTCATCTTTTATTGGGTCAGAAGAATCATATCCGTTTCTTTAAGAATATGCACTGTATTGCAGTAGATGAGTGGCATGAACTTTTAGGCTCCAAAAGAGGTGTGATGACAGAACTTGCGATCTCTCAGGTCAGACAATATGTTCCAAAACTTAAAATATGGGGAATTACAGCGACTATCGGAAATCTTGATGAAGCAATGGATGTCCTGATTCCTTATGATAGTAAGAAAACGAAAATAACTGCTAAAGAAAATAAAAAAATAAAAATTATTCCCGTTTTTCCTGACGAGGTGGAGATACTGCCCTGGGCCGGGCATTTGGGAAATAAGCTGGCAGATAAAGTTGTTCCGATTATCCTGAATTCCAAATCTACAATTGTTTTTACCAATACCCGGAGCCAAAGTGAAATGTGGTATCAGTTATTGCTGGATGCCTATCCTGATTTTGCAGGACAGATCGCCATTCATCACAGTTCAATAGATGCTCATTTAAGAATCTGGATAGAAGAAAATTTAAGCTCAGGAAAATTGAAAGCGGTAGTTTCTACATCATCTTTAGATTTGGGTATTGATTTTAAGCCTGTAGATACCGTAATTCAGATAGGATCGGCAAAGGGTGTAGCCCGGTTTTTGCAAAGGGCGGGACGAAGCGGGCACTCCCCTTTTGAAACTTCTACCATTTACTGCGTTCCGACCCATTCCCTGGAGCTTATTGAAGTAGCTGCTTTAAAAGAAGCTGTTAAACAAAAGGTGATTGAACCCCGTGAACCTTTATTTCTTTGTTTTGATGTATTGGTTCAGTTTCTGATGACATTGGCCGTTGGAGACGGTTTTTATCCTGATGAGGTGTATGAGCGTATTAAAAAAGTTTATACGTTCCGGGAAATGACTCAGGAAGAATGGAAATCTATTTTGGATTTTCTGACCATTGGAGGAAGTGCTTTGAAAAACTATGAGGAATTTCATAAGGTAGTTATTACGGAAGAAGGTTTATACAAAGTAAATTCACGGAGGATTGCCATGCTCCACAGAATGAATATGGGAGTGATTGTAAGTGATGCCATGCTGAGGGTGAAGTTCCTTTCCGGAGGTTATATCGGAATGATTGAAGAATATTTTATTTCCAGGCTGAAAAAGAATGAGAAGTTCATTTTAGCAGGAAGAGTTTTGGAAGTAGCAATGGTAAAAGATATGACGGTGTATGTACGTGCTGCGAAAGGAAAAGCTTTTGCCCCGAGCTATTTAGGCGGAAGATTGCCCTTAAGCTCTAATCTGGGACATTTCCTCAGAGAAAAGCTGTCCCGTGCTTTGAATCCTTCCTCCTCCGAAAAAGAATTACGTTTTCTTCATCCGCTTTTAGTAAATCAGGAGAAAAAATCACATATCCCTAAAGAAAATGAATTTTTAACAGAGCTTATTAAAACAAGGGAAGGATATCATTTATTTATGTATCCTTTTGAAGGAAGGCTTGTGCATGAAGTGATGGCGGCTTTGATCGCGTACCGGATTTCCCGGATCTCCAAAATTTCCTTTTCTATGGCGATGAATGATTATGGCTTCGAGTTGTTCAGTGATAAGGAAATTCCGGTAAATGAAGATAATTTAGCTCATATCTTAAGCCGTGAACATTTGATGCGTGATGTAATTTCCAGTATCAATGCTACAGAAATGGCACGGAGAAAGTTCCGTGATATTGCCGTAATATCTGGAATGGTAATTCAGAATTTTCCCGGCCAGCAGCGTTCCAATAAATCATTACAAAGTTCATCGGGGCTTATATTTAATGTGCTGGAAGATTTTGAGCCCGGACATTTTCTCGTGCGGCAGGCATACACGGAAGTTTTTAATATACAGCTTCAGGAACAGCGTTTAACGGATGCATTCAAAAGGATTGAAAAAGCAGATATTGTTCTTAAGTTCTCGGATACTTTTACTCCATTAAGTTTTCCTATCAAGATAGACAGCTTGCGTCAGACACTTTCAAGTGAAAATTTAGATATGAGGATTCAACGTCTTTTAAAACAATCTAATAAGTAGGTTTAATTGAATATGAATATAGCAGTAAAAAATATAACAGTTCAAAAAGAAATTTTTACATTAACGAATCAGAGAGCCTTATTCTGGAAAAAAGAAAAAGCCTTGGTATTATCTGATTTACATATAGGAAAAACAGCTCATTTCAGAAAGAACGGAATTGCTGTTGCCAACCATATTTTTAAAAGTGATCTGGAAAGACTGTCTGCTTTGGTGGAATATTTTAACCCTGAAAAATTTATTGTAGTTGGAGACCTTCTTCATGCAGGAAATAATTCGGATGTAGATGAATTTTGTAAGTGGAAAGATCAATATCCGGAGTTAAAATTCTATCTTATTGAAGGAAATCACGATAAGATTTCCAAAAAACTTTCCGAAAAACTAGACTTTCATTTCAGTGCAGACGTTCTGGAGCTTAATGATTTTATTTTTTTGCATGACTTTCAGAAGACTTGTCCAAAGTTTCAGATTACAGGCCATATCCACCCCGGATTTATTATCCGTTCTTCAGTAAAAAGGATTAAACTTCCCTGCTTTGTGGTGACTCCTCAACAGCTTTTACTCCCTGCTTTCAGTGAATTTACCGGATTGGATGTTAGGAATATTCCTAAAGATGCTCAATATTTTGTATTTACGGATTCTGAAATTTACAAGGTCTGATCTTCTTCATTTTTATGATATAAAATATAACAAACGAGAAGACTGATGTTAACCAGTACGGCAAAAGCATTGGAAAGAATAATGGGAAGTTCTTCTTTAACAAATCCATACCATACCCATAATGATAATCCGGCAATGAGAATTAAGAGCATGATCCAGGAAAGGTCCTTTGCATTTTTTTCTTTAATTACCTTAATCAGCTGCGGAATCATGGAGATGGAAGTTAAAACACCTGCAATGATTCCTAATAGGTTTTCATTCATATAAAACTCATTATATTTTGAAGATTAATCTATATCCAATAAACCATCCGAAAGAAGTTTCCACTGAATCTTTGCTAATCCTACCATTCCCCCTGCTGCGGTGAAAAGGTTCCTTACCTTATCAATGAGGTCTGTTTTGAAGTTCGGACTTTCATTTCTGCCATGAACGCTGGCTTTAATACAGGTATTATTCCTTGAGATCATAAAAGTGGACGTAGCTTCGGCAGAATAGAAATGGGCAATATGGTCGGATTCATGGTTTCCTGGTTCCGGTGAGGGATTGCAGATCATGAGGAAGTTTTCAATATCATCTTTTCCCAATTCATTATTACTGATTTTGATTATTTTAACCCAGTCATATCCTTTGGTTTCTACGTTGCCAGGACCCGGAATATCAATTCTTACAAAATCTCCCGTTTTAGGAATCCGGTCCACATGATGGCCTGATGGGTCATAAAGCTGGAAATCAGTAGTACCTTCACCTGAATATTCTTTCCATTGATTGATGGAGAAGAGTCTTTTCTTCAGAAGTTTAAATTTCTCGTAGGTAATTTCCGGAGTATCAAAACATTTTTTACTTTCGGTATCATGAAAACCTCCTTCTTTTTGTTCCGGAACTCCGGGAATTTCTTTTGGTTTCATAGTAAATAATTTAAGTGATCCTTTTTTTATTGCTGGCTTTTATCCATTCTTCCTTATTACATTTTTTACAGTGTCCGGCACTTCCCGTTATTTTTTCTTCTGTATGCCCACAAAAGCTGCAGGAGTAATATCCTTCTTCCTGTATTATCTTTAAGGGATATTGTAATGAATCAGGCAGAATTGGAAGTCCGTATTTAGTTTGTTCCTTTTCATAGAAAAACACACTGATATCTCCTGAATTTTCTTCAATTGCTGTTTCAACCTGTCCCAACTGTGATACACCTTTGAGTCTTAATTCAGCGAAAAATTCATCGGAACCCAGGTTTTCTTTATTAAAGTTATCGATAGCAAATTCTCCGTTTTCGATGAGGCAGATAGGTCTTCCTTCCAGCAAGTTTTCGATTTTTTTTGATTTTCCGATCAGGAAAGTAACCGAACTGTATAAAATGATAATGATTACAAATACAATAATAGAGGAAACTACTCCTACTTCTTTATAAAACATGGGATCGCCGGCAGCAGACCCTAATCCTATAATGACAACCAATTCAAATATTGAAAGTTGTTTTACCCCACGTTTTCCCAGAATCCGTAATCCTATAATGATCGTAAAAAACATAATAAGAGTACGGAGAATGACTTCCAGAAGAAATGGCCAGTCTTCATTTCCCAATAATAGTTCTTTCCAGCTGAATGCTGAGATTAATATGAATAACATAGAAAGTAGTTTATTGATAAATATTCAAAAAATAAGCCAGTATTATGCTCACTTAAAGTATATATTCTTTATTGGGTGTATTTAACGTAAATATAAAAGCATGTCCTTTTCAAAAAAGACATGCTTTAAATGAGTGTTACCAGTAAAGATTGATCGCTTTTATTTATTGATACCGGACAGGTACTTAATCATCTCAGGATCTCTGTGGCTAAAAAAAAGACTTTTTTCGGTATCTAAAGATTGGATGGAATTCATGTCTTCTTCAGATAATTCAAAATTAAAAACATCTATATTTTCAATTAATCTTTCTTTTCTTACCGATTTAGGAATCACTACAACCTCTCTCTGAACCAGCCATCTAAGCACAACTTGAGCTACAGACTTACCGTATTTCTCTCCGATTCCTGACAGCAGCGGATTAGTGAATAAATCGTTTCTGCCTTCAGCAAATGAAGCCCAGGATTCTATCTGAATTCCGTTTTCCACTAAAAACTGCTGATCATCTCTGCGTTGATAAAAAGGATGGGTTTCTATTTGATTGACAGCCGGAACCACGGAATGATTAACCATTAAATCCATAACCCTGTCCGGAAAGAAATTGCTGACTCCGATTGCTCTGGTTTTATTTTCTTTGTAAATCTCTTCCATTGCTCTCCAGGAACCATGTACATCTCCCACCGGCTGATGGATAAGATACAGATCCAGGTAATCCAGCTGAAGCTTCTGTAAAGATTCATCGAAAGCTTTTTTAGCTTTTTCATATCCTGCATCTGAAATCCATAATTTGGTAGTGATAAATAAATCTTTACGGTCTATTCCGCTTTCTTTAATAGCATCACCAACTGCTTTTTCATTTTGATATACAGCTGCTGTGTCAATAGATCTGTACCCTGCTTCAAGAGCATCAAGTACTGTTTTTTTACATTCTCTATAATCAGGAACCTGATAAACTCCTAATCCTAAAACCGGCATTTCAACACCGTTATTTAATATTACGTTTTTCATTTTTTTATATTATTATTTGTTATTTTGAAGGAGGCAGTATTTCATTTAGGCAGTTAATGGCATTTAATGTTCGGGGATAGCCTATATAGGGTAATAAATGAGTCATTAAATTAATTAAAGTCTGCCTGTCATTACCTACATTCGAATTTCCCTGAATATGACCTTTGATCTGACTTTCCGTTCCCCCTAATGCGATAAGGAAGGAAAGAGTAGCCATTTCTCTTGTTTTTACATCTAATCCGTTTCTGGTCACATAGTCTCCAAAACAATTGGCTGAAAGGAATTGTTGTAAGTGAAGTAAATCCTTAGGTGAATTTTTATACATGTCATCTATTCTGTCCCCGAAAATTTCTTTCTGTTGTGCAAGCCCTTTTTCTGAACGGCTTTTAGGGGTGGTTACAGACTGGCTCTCCAAAGGGAGCTGAATATGATGTTCTGTGAAAATTTCATTAGTAACATGGATAAAATCAATCACTTTAGAAATACCCAAATAAGGTACCGATTGGTAGAGTATTTCTTTGATTTGAATAGGAGAAACTTCTATATTAAGGGCTGCATTTACATACATTTTATATTCTGTAAGCGCCTGGCTTCCTATTGTTGAAGCCAGGATCATCATTACCCGGGTTTTAGGATCCATTGTATTATGAGCCAATACTTCATCGAAAGCAAAATTATCAAAGACTTCGATGAGATCCGGGTCGGTTTCTTTTGCTTTAGAAATATAATTAGGCCATAATGCTTCATGGTTCATAATAGCATTGGGTGAAATATTATTTTCCACATTATAAACAGGAGCTTTAAAGCTGTCATAATCTTCATTGCTTACAGGCTTAAGCCATTCCGTCACATCTTTATCCAGCTGGGGAACGATAGCGATATGTCTCATAGCACTGTTATGGGAAGCTCCGTGCCAGTGTACTACATCTTTAGGAATCTTGATGACATCTCCTTTCTGGATCAGCTGAATAGGTTTTCCTTTTTCCTGGTAATAGCCTATTCCTTCAATCACAAATAAGATTTGTCCTGTAGTATGGGTGTGCCAGTTGGTTCTTGCTTTAGGTTCAAAAGAGACGGTTCCTATAATGGTATTGTAATCATCGTCTTTACCTATATTGGGCTGCACCCAGACTGTTCCGGTGAAATATTCTTTTGGGGCAGGATTTCCTTTATCTGAAAATGTGGTCATAGTATAAGATTTTGTTTTTATTTGCGATGCTAATAACGAACTGAAGATCAGATATATAAAAGCGGAAATAGGGATTGTAATTTTCATTGAATTTGTATTACTAATTTCTTGAGACTGGATCAATAAAAGCTTATATTTATTACTGAAATTTCTACCAATTTTACTTATCGGAGTATTCCAGGGAATTTTCAGGAGTTCATATAGTTTTAAATTTTTAAAACCATCTTACCAAACTGAGCTGCTGTATCCATTTTTCTGACAGCTTTTTCCGCCTGTTCCAGTGGAAATACTTCATCAATAACGGGAACAATTTTTTTGTCATTAACCAGATTTAACATATCGCTGAAATCTTTTGAACTGCCCATCATACTGCCTGAAATGTCAATTTGTTTCAGATAAATACGCTGAATCATAAGCGAAGGAATCGTTCCGTTAGTAGCTCCGAAAGTCACTATTTTCCCGCCTGAATTAGCTAAGTCAATAAGCTTTGAAAATCCGGCTCCGGCTGCAGAATCTATAATAAGGTCAAATCCTCCTGAAAGTTTCAATAGCTCTTCATCCCAGCCTTCTTTTTTATAATTGACACCTGCTTTGGCACCTAGTTCCACCGCTCGTTTAATTTTTTCATCAGAGCCTGAAGTGAAAAAAACTTCCGCACCAACAGCCAGTGCAAACTGTAGCATAGATTGTGCTACTGCTCCCCCAATACCTGTAATGAGAACCTTTTGTCCCTCTGTAATATTTCCTCTTGTGAACAATGCCCGGTATCCCGTTAATCCGCTTAGCGGAAGAGCAGCCGCCTCTTCAAAGGTTAAATGTTTAGGTTTTGGATGTACTGCAGAAGAGGGAACCACTACATATTCAGCAAAACATCCATCATCCGGAAGACCTAGTATTTTAAAATCTTTTCCCGGTGCCCTGGAGTCGTTTCCCCAATTCAGTCCCGGATTAATAATTACTTCTTCTCCGGGGATGTATTGGCTTACCTCCTCTCCCAGCTTTTCAATGATACCGGCTCCGTCTGAACCTAATACAATTGGATATTTTAAATTAACGTACTGCCCTTTTTGTATTAACCAATCTCTGTGATTAATACCGGCTGCTTTAAGTTTTATAAGAACTTCTCCCTTTTTTGGGGAAGGTACCGGAATTTCGGTTACCTGAAGAATCTGTCCTTCTCCATTACATATCATTGCTTTCATATGTCAGATTTAATTTGTTATTTCATTGTTTGCATATCAATTACATATCGGAATTTCACATTTCCATCCAGTACATTCTGATACGCACTTTCAATGGAAGGTGCAGATGCAGGGATTATTTCCACTTCAGGATAAATATTATTGGCTACTGAATAGTTCAGCATTTCCTGAGTTTCTTTAATTCCTCCTATCTGAGATCCGAATACTTTACGATTCCCCTGCCAGATCAGTTTATCAATAGGGATTACCGGCATTTTGTCAAAGGGAGGAACCCCGACAATAGCCAGTTGGCCGTCTATTTTCAGCATTTTTAAATACATATTGGGATCATAGCTGGCAGGAATAGTGCTGATGATAAAGTTGACAGAATTATCCAATCCTTTTAAATCCTCGGGATTATTGACATTTACATATTTTGCAGCGCCCATTCTTTTGGCATCCGCTCTTTTATTCTCAGTGATATCAAATACAGTAACTTCTGCTCCGAGTTTTACCAGATATTGAACTGCCATATGTCCCAGACCCCCGAATCCTGAAACACCTACTTTATCACCTTTTTTTACTCCTGCATAATGGATAGGTGAATAAGTAGTAATTCCTGCACAAAGCAAAGGAGCTACTTTTTTTAAATCAGCATGGTCCGGAATTTTTATAGCAAAATTTTCAGTCAATACAATAGTATTGGAATATCCTCCCTGAGTGGTTTCATTGTTATGGAACTGGTCGTGATCATGATACGTTAATACCGCTTCTTTGCAATATTGTTCCAGTCCTGCTTTACAAAATTCACAATGTCCGCAGGAGTTTACCAGACATCCTACTCCGGCTAAATCGCCTACTTTAAACTGAGTTACATTTTTACCTACTTCCGTAACGCGTCCGGCAATTTCATGTCCGGGAACCATCGGATATTCTTCCTTTCCCCAATCTCCACGAACATGATGAACATCGCTATGACAGATTCCTGCATAGAGAATTTCGATTTTTATTTCATGATCTCCTACAGCATAACGTTTGAACTCATAAGAACGGAATTTTCCGTCGTTTGCCATTACTGCGAAACCTTTTGAAAGAACAGGTTGATTTTGTGCTTTAATGCTGTTAAACAGTGAAATGATACTTATTAAGACTAAACTTAGTATTTTTTTCATAATTTATTTTTGGTTTGATATTAAGGTTTGCTTATTCCCAGATTTTCATTGACATATAAATGAGGATCATTGATTAATCTGGTTACAAAGTCTGCAATACTTCTTCTGGAAATAGCGGAGCCCGTTTCCGGTTCTCCCTTTCTGGTTAGAGAATAATTGATTTCATTAGTGTTGGTGAACCAGTCTGGTCTTAATACTGTATACTCCAATCCTGAATTCTCAATGATATCAGCCAGCTTTCTATAGGGCTGCAAAATAGATTTCAGAGGTGTTTCATAAATTCCTATAGAACTGATCGCAATTACTCTTTTTACACCCTCTTCCTGCATGGCTTTTACAATATTCTGAGACATGTTTTCCAGATCACCTTCAAGGTTGATATAAACAATATCCTGTCCGTGAACAGCTTTTTTAACATCTTCATAATTAAGGGCATTTCCTTCTATTACAATACAATGATCGGAAAGGAATTTTGAAAGCTTATTTCTGTTTCGTACAAATAAGGTCATTTTTATATTCTCAATACCTTTGAGATCCTGTATTACATATTCGGCTAAACTGCCTGTTGCTCCTATAATAACTACTTTTTTCATTTTTGTTTATTGATTTTTCTCCTTCATTCTTATAATAATGACAGTATTATTTTCCGACCATATTCATCAGATTTTCAGGATATCTTGCTCCTGATATGGTCATCCGGGAAGCTGCGGCTTCTATCTTCTGTAGATCTTCAGAAGTAAGTTTCAGTGATGCAGCCCCAATATTTTCCTGTAGACGATGGATTTTGGTTGTTCCCGGAATAGGTGCTATCCATGGTTTCTGTGCTAGTAACCATGCTAAAGCTATTTGTGCGGGTGTTGCTTCTTTTTCTGCAGCAATCGTCTGTAATAAATTGACCAATTGCTGATTTGCTTTTCTGTTTTCTTCCGAAAAACGGGGAACAATGTTTCTGAAATCCGTTTTGTCAAATTGAGTGTCCGAATTGATGGCTCCTGTTAAAAAGCCTTTTCCAAGTGGGCTGAAAGGAACGAATCCTATTCCTAACTCTTCTAAAGCAGGCAGGATTTCCTTTTCAGGCTCACGCCACCATAATGAATATTCACTTTGTAGGGCTGCTACAGGCTGTACAGCATGGGCTTTTCTGATCGTTTCCACACCGGCTTCAGAAAGTCCCCAGTGTCTGATCTTACCTTCTTTGATCAGCTCCTGAATGGTTCCGGCTACCTCTTCGATAGGAACATTCGGATCTACTCTATGCTGATAAAATAAATCGATATAATCAGTCTGAAGGTATTGTAATGATGCTTCAGCCACTTCTCTGATTCTTTCAGGACGGCTATCTACACCTTTTGAGGAATCTCCGTTTTTAAAGCCAAATTTAGTGGCAATAATGATTTTATCCCTGAACGGTTTGACTGCTTTTCCTAATAATTTCTCGTTGCCTCCCTGGCTGTAAGCTTCTGCAGTATCAAAAAAAGTAACTCCGGAATCATATGCTTTTGTGATTAATTCAATAGCATCGTTTTCATTCGCAGCAGGGCCATATCCGAAAGTAAGCCCCATACATCCTAATCCTAATTCGGAAACTTTTAATCCGCTGTTTCCTAAGTTTCTTGTTTTCATATTTTCTTTTGATTTTTATGTGACAAATTTCGGAAGGATAGATAAAGTTGTTTTTATATGGATTACTGTATTTCTTACCAATATTACTGTTTGACTTTCAGAGATGATTATTAGTGATTTGGAATGCCTTACATTTGTATTATATAAATAACACCCAATGGAAAAAATTGTGAAAATTGATACAGTGGATTTCTATAATAAGATGAGAGGTATAGAAACCCTGAACCCTTTGATCAGTGTTATAGACATGTCTAAAACCCAGCCAATGCCTGCACAGACTTTCAATTTCGGTGTGTATGCTATTTTCCTTAAAGAACTGAAATGTGGAGAACTGAAATATGGAAGGAATAATTATGATTATCAGGAAGGAACTTTGGTTTTTTTGGCTCCGGGACAGATTGTAGGAGTACCACCTCAGACTACTGCTTTGGAACCTAAAGGCTGGGCATTGTTATTTCACCCTGATTTGGTAAAAGGAACTCTGTTGGGAAAACATATGCAGGATTATTCATTCTTTTCCTATGCTTCCCATGAGGCACTCCATCTCTCCGAAAAGGAAAGACAGGTGGTATTGGATTGTTTTAGAAAAATTCAGGATGAACTGGAACAGAATATCGATAAACACAGCAAAACACTTATTGCTTCTAATTTAGAATTGTTTTTAAACTATTGCATCCGCTTTTATGATCGTCAGTTTATTACAAGAGATAATGAGAATAAAGGTATTCTGGAACGTTTTGAAAGCTTGCTGAATAATTACTTTCTGTCTGAAAAAACACAAAATATCGGATTGCCTTCTGTAGGTTGGTGTGCTAAAGAGTTGAATTTGTCAGCCAATTATTTCGGAGATCTGATTAAAAAGGAAATGGGAATTTCACCTCAGGAGTATATACAGACCAAAGTGATCAATGTTGCAAAAGAAAAAATATTCGATGCAGACAGATCGATCAGTGAAATAGCTTATAGCTTAGGATTTAAATATCCTCAACATTTTACCCGTCTGTTCAAACAGAAAGTTGGAATGTCTCCGGTGGATTATCGAAATAGAATAAGCTTATCATAAATTAAAAAAGCAGTGAATCATTCACTGCTTTTTGTATGGGCTTATTTGATCATTTCAGAAAACCATTTGATGGTCGCAGGATCATGATAATCAAAAAATACACTTTTTTTGGTATCTAGTGTCTTGATTCGGTCCATGTCATCATTAGATAGTTCAAAATCAAATACATTGATATTTTCTGCCTGCCGTTCTTTTTTTACTGATTTTGGAATGACTACAATTCCCCTTTGGATAAGCCATCGAAGCACTACCTGACTCACGGATTTATTATGCTTTTTTCCAATCTCAGAAAGAAGTTCATTGCTGAATAAATTATTTTTTCCCTGAGCAAAGGAAGCCCAGGATTCCATCTGAATTCCATTTTCGGAAGAAAACTGAAGATCTTCCGGGCGCTGATAAAAAGGATTTGTTTCAATTTGATTGATAGCAGGTATAACAGTATTATTCACAATAACGTCCATTACTCTATCAGCATGAAAATTACTCAATCCAATTGCTCTGGTTTTTTTCTCTTTATATAACTCTTCTAAAGCTTTCCACGATCCATGTATATCCCCATAAGGCTGATGGATAAGGTATAGATCTAAATAATCCAGTTGTAGTTTTTCTAAAGATATTTCAAAAGCTTTTCTTGCTTTTTCATATCCCATGTCGGCAATCCAAAGTTTGGTAGTAATGAAAAGTTCTTTTCGATCTATTCCACTTTCACGGATAGCATCCCCTACCGCTTTCTCATTTTGATATACTGCAGCTGTATCTACTGCTCTGTATCCTACTTCTAAAGCATCAAGTACTGTTTTTTTTGCCTCGTCATAATCAGGTATCTGATAGACTCCTAATCCCAATATGGGCATTTCTACACCGTTGTTTAAAGTAACATTTTTCATTTTGATGTTTTTTTATTATTTGTTTGTTATACAAAATTAAGTATAATAAAGGAAGATCAGATTATACAGATTACAGAATTAATATACCAAAATTACTGATTTTTGTCTCTAAGTTAAATAATATTATCTCACTACTACTTCTCATATGACAAACATAAATGGCTTTGTATGTATGCTGAGCGGCTTTCTCAAAAGTTATCAGATTGAAAATGACTAAAAAGATATGATGAAAATATCATCTTGTCAGGGAAATAATATTTTCTTAAATGCTTCTGAAGCTAGATGCACCTGAACAGCCCAGTCCTCTGCAGCCTCACTTCCGGCATCATCAGATATATATTTAAGGCTTAAAAACGGTATATTCTCCTTCATGGCGATCAAAGCAAGCGGATAAGCTTCCATATCTACAATATTATAATCTTTTTCTTCATGGTTCATTTCAAAGCTGTCTCCGCTTCCACATATTCCTTCCGGAAGATGATCCATTTTTAAACCATATTCCAATACCGGAGGAACACCGGATAATGGGGTTTCATATAATTTAAATCCAAGTCCGCGTACGTCCATATCTCTTTGTATAAATTGAGTACAACAGATCACCTCTCCTTTTTTAAAACTTTTACTTCCAGCAGAACCGAGATTGACAATAAGTTTGGGTCTTTGATGATGAACTTTCTTTGCCAGTTCTATGGCTGCATTCACCTTTCCGATTCCGGTAATAAGCTTGTTGGTATGATCAAAAGATTTTCCCGCCTCAGATTCTAGAGCAAATACAAAAAGAGTATCAGCTATGGGAAAAGACTGTTCGTCGTTTATTCTTATCATGATTCTTCTCGACTATAATAAAATATTGCATCCGTCTGTATCACATGTATTTCCATTGTCTCCCGAAAGATCTTTGAAAGGTGAAGCGGATTCCTGATAAGTCTGGTTCAGTGCATTTTCGAAAACTTCAATAGGCTGAGCTCCTGAAACAGCATATTTACCATTCAGAACGAAAAAAGGAACACTGTTGATCCCATTATTTCTGGCTTCCATAATATCCTGATTGACATTATAGTCATACTGATCCGAATTTAAAACCTGTTTTGCTTCCACTTTATCGAGTCCCAATTGCTCTGCAAGGGAAAGGAGGAAATCCGTATCTGCTACATTTTTACCATCTGTAAAATGGGCTTTGAACAGAGCTTCTTCCATTTCAGTTCCTTTATGGTATTTTTTGGAAAGCTGTAATAACTTATGAGCGTTAAAAGTATTGGTGATTATGGCTGTTTCCGGACGAAAATCTATTCCTGATGATTTTCCCATCTGAACTACCTGATTCATAAGCTGTAGGGTCTGACCTTCTGGTAATCCTTTTTTATTTTTTAAATAATCAGACATACTTTCTGATTGAGAGGGATCTAAGGTAGGATCCAGCTGAAAGCTTTTCCATTCCACTTCTACTTTATCCTTGAATGGTAATTTCTCGAGAGCTGATTCAAAATTATGTTTTCCTATATAACAAAACGGACACATTACGTCCGACCAGATTTCTATTTTCATTTTTCTGTTTTTAATAAGTTAATATATTTAAGAGTACTTACTAAGATGTACTGCTTACTTTTTTACTGAATAATAAATGAGCTACTAGTGCTAATAACCCGAATGTAGCTCCTACCAGACATACTCCATCCCATTGTGCAATATTCCATGCGATGGAAGCCAGCCACGTTCCCAGTGATCCTCCGATAAAATAAGAAACCATATAAACGGTATTAAGCCTGTTCACTGCATTAGACCGGATTAAAAAATAATTGGTCTGATTCATAATATGGCTCGACTGTACGCCCAGGTCAACAAGGATAACTCCTGCAATAAGCCCCCAATATGTTTCTCCTGCAAAGTAAGTAAATCCCCAGCTTCCCAGTACAATACACAGTGAATAAAAGATAATGCGGTTGATATCCGTATATTTTTGCAGTTTTCCGACTTTAGCAGCAGCTAATGCACCCACAGCACCTGCTAATCCAAAACTTCCCACTACAGATGCTCCGGCATTGAAAGGAGGCTTTTCCATATGGAAAACCAATGTGGTAAATAATGCACACATCGAACCGAAAGCCATAGCACCCCTGAAAGAAGCCAGCTGTAAGATAGGTTGTGTTCTGGCCAAGTTAAAAACCGAACGCATTAATTCTTTATAGGAACCTTTAAAATTTGGCTGAAGTTCGGGAAGCATTTTGTAAACAGCTAACCAAACCAGAACCATCATTCCTGCCGCAATTCCAAACATGGCTCTCCATCCCCAGATTTCTCCCACAATTCCTCCTATAAAACGGGATAAAAGAATTCCTAGTAATAACCCTGACATCACGAGACCTATATTGGAAGAACGTTCTTCATCAGAAGACAATTCGGCAGCGATCGGTACAAATAATTGCGGAATTACCGAAGTAGCCCCGATCAGTAAACTGGAAACATACAACATCCATAGCTGCCCTGCAAAAGTCATCCATAATAAAGAAGCAATAACCAAAAGTAGATCGACAAGGATCAGTTTTTTCCGATACAGCTTGTCTCCCAATGGAACAAGTAATAATAATCCCAAAGCATATCCGATCTGGGTAAGAACCGATATTTTACTGGCTGCACTTTCTGCTACATGAAGATCTTCAGCGATAAGAGCCAATAGAGGCTGATTATAATAATTATTGGCTACCACGAGTCCTGAGATAATAGACATCAGCCAAATAACAGTACGGGAAATACCGAAAGAAGAATTACCCTGCATAAATTTTCTTAAATAATTAAGTGGTTAACTTCACTACAAAGCATAGAATTTTCAGATCAAAAATACTTTAATTTTATGAATAATCCTTTAA
>NZ_JALAHD010000302.1 GCF_022712095.1 Chryseobacterium sp.
AAAAAAACTTTTTTAATTCCCTCATGTTCCTAGCATTTCTCTCTCATGGTACATTTTGTTGTCAAATGAGCAAGAGTGCCAAAGTTGGGATGTGTATGAAGAAATGAAGTCCGAAACAATCTGTTTCGGACTTCTTTAATCAAATCGATATGCAAAGGTTGAATATCCTCTATTGAGGGCTATCACTTCATGAAAGAAGCTTTTTAGCCATTTCGGAAATACTTTTTCCGTCTGATTTTCCGGCGAGTGCTTTAGAAGCTACTCCCATTACTTTTCCTAAATCTTTAATAGATTCGGCACCGGCTTCTGAAATGATGTTTTTCATTTCGGCTTCAAGTTCTTCTACGGAAAGCTGTTTAGGTAAAAACTGTTCGATAACTTTCATCTGGGCTTCTTCCACTTCTGCTAAATCGGTTCTTCCCTGAGCAGTAAACTGTTCATGAGAATCTTTACGCTGCTTGATCATTCTTTGCAGAATAGCAATTTCCTGTTCAGCAGAAACTTCAGCACCTTTAGCTTCAGTTTTTAAAAGAAGAATTTGGGATTTTACGGCGCGAAGAGAGTCTAAAGCTACTTTATCCTTCTCTTTCATTGCTGTTTTTATGGCTTCGTTTATTGTATTTTCTAATGACATATTTTAATAATTTACTGTTCAAGAATCTTTATAAGTTCAAGAGTGCTGATTACTTTAGCAAATTCATTATTTAAACACGCAAGCTCCATATCATGGAGCTCCTGTGCGGAGTATATCTTTCCATTAGGATCGGTCCTGTCAAAAGTGGCACACGCATCTTCAATAAGATAAGTGTTAAACCCAAAATTACCGGACATCCTTGTGGTAGTACTCACACAATGGACAGTAGTAAGTCCTAAAATAACTGTATTTTCTATTGAAAGCTGATCTAAATGTTCCTTTAAATTAGTTCCAATAAAGCTGCTGTTAACGCTTTTTTTAATTAAAAATTCATTTTCTAATGGAATGAAATCATCTTTCAATGCATTTCCCTGATTACTTTCGTGTAATAAAGAATCAGGATCTTTTGAACAATGCTGGATGATGAAAACGGGAAGTTTCTTCTCTCTGAAAACATCCAGAATTTTTTTTGCATTTTCCTCAGCCTGGGGATTATTTCTGTTGCCACCCCAATATATCTTATCATCAAATCCCTTTTGGATATCAATGATAAGAAGAGCTGTGTTTCTGTTTAATGATTTCATTTCTTGATTTTAATCTACATCTTTATTTAAAAATCTGTTTTCTCTAACTTCCATAGAGCCGTTATTATCAGATAAATAAGTGTTGATATTCTGGTCTGAAGCATTATTTCCGTCTATAGAAATATTCTTTCTTTTGAAAGCAGGAACAGATTCGAATTCATTCGTATTATCAAAACTCTGATAACGGGAGTTGAACTCTTTTAACTTATTTCTTCTTTCAATCACTTTGTCTTCACTGGTTGTTTTATTAACGAAAGTGAATTCACTGTGAGGGCTTTCAGGCTCAGCTTTATTTTCAACAACTGGCTTTTCCTCGGCTTTAGGTTCTACTTTTGCGGGCTCAAAGAAGCTCTGAGGTTTCTGAACCGGCTCTTTTGTAGTTCCTGTTTCAGCAGAAGATGTACGGATTTCAGCTTTAGGCTCATTGATAGGTTCATTTACAAAGAAACTGAATTCAATAGGCTTTTCTTCTTCAAAAGAATTGGTTTCTGCTTTAGGTTCTTCTTTTTTATCTTCGGTATCAAAAGAAAAAGACTGAATTTCTAAATCATGCGGATCTTCCTCATCATAAGAGAATAAATTATAAGCTTCGTCTTCTTGAGACTCATCCTCTCTCCAATCGTCCCTATGGTCTCTCTCATAGAAATCTATTTCAGTTTTTACATCTTCCTCAATAACCATTTTTCTTTCAGAAGAACTCATTCTGAATGAAGAGCTGTCATTATCTTCATCATCTAGTCTGAAAAGACTCTTTCCGGGAGCCCCATGGCCTCCTTCTGAAGATGCTTCTCTCTCTTCTCTGGTTTTGAAAGGAGATGCTTTTGGAGTTTCCAATGTATCGTTCAGGCTGATTTTTATCTTTTCTGTAGGTCCTGCAAACTTTTGGTGGTCTTTTGCAAAACCTGTAGCGATAACAAGAACGCTTACTGCATCACCAAGTTCTTCATCACTTCCCACCCCGAAAATAATATCTGCAGTATTTCCAGCTTCCTTCTGAATGTGATCCATGATAATACCGATTTCATCCATGGTGACCTCTTCTGCACCACTTCTGATTAGCAATAGAACATTTCTTGCTCCTGTGATCTTATTATCATTTAATAATGGAGAATCTAATGCTTTTTTAACAGCTTCTTCGGCTTTGTTCTCTCCTGATGCGGTACCTGTAGACATAAGAGCAGTACCTGAATTCTGAAGTACAGATTTAGCATCTCTAAAGTCAATATTTACATCAAAATACCCTGTAATAACTTCTGCCATACCTTTAGCTGCATTGGTTAATACTTCATCGGCTTTTGAGAATCCCTGTTTAAATCCAAGGTTTCCGAATTGCTGTCTTAATTTATCGTTATTGATTACAATTAAGGAATCAACGTTATTTCTTAATTTTTCCAGACCGTTTTCTGCCTGTTCAAGCCTTCTTTTACCTTCGAAGCTGAAAGGAACAGTAACAATACCTACGGTCAGAATTCCCATATCTTTGGCTACTTTGGCAATAACAGGAGCTGCACCGGTTCCGGTACCACCACCCATTCCTGCTGTGATGAAAACCATTTTGGTGTTTTGTCCCATTGAAGCTTTGATCTCCTCAATGCTTTCAATCGCTGCTTTTTCCCCTACTTCCGGATCTGCACCAGCACCTAGACCTTCCGTCATGGTTACTCCCAACTGAACTTTATTAGAAACAGGATTATTGTCAAGAGTTTGGGCGTCTGTATTGCAAATAACGAAATCCACACCATGAATACCTCTTTCGTACATGTGTTTCAATGCATTATTTCCACCTCCCCCTACGCCAATTACTTTTATGATCGATGAATTTCCTTTTGGTAAGTCAAAGGAAAATCCTTGTGTTCCTATATTTTCCATAATGTCTGTATTTACTATTCTACTTCTTCAAAGAATTTTTTTACTTTTTCCATCAAAGACTGTCCGAATGTCAGCTTTGATTTTTTATTTTCTGTGTGCACCAGATGCTCTGTTTCCTGAACTGGTGCCTGTTGAGCAGCAGTTGTAGTGGTTTCTGTAGTATTATTACTTACAGGTTCCTGCTGAGGAGCTGCTTCTTGTACTGGTTCTTCTATACTCGCAGCCTGTTTTTTGTCACGGATTTTTAAACTTTCCATGAGTAGCCCTATAGAGGTAGCAAACTCAGGACCTTTCAGGTATTGATTTTTGTCATTGGCAATATATTCATTGGCAAAACCTATTCTGCTGTCGAATCCTGTGGTATAGTTGGCTAGCTGTCGAAGATGTTTCAAATTGGATCCACCTCCTGTCAGTACAATTCCAGCAATCAGCTTTTTCTTTTGCTCAAATGCTCCGTAGGCTTTTAGCTCGGTATTAACCATTTCAAGGATTTCTTCCACTCTCGCATTGATAATCTGTGCTAAAGTTTTAAGTGAAATCTCTTTATCGGGTCTTCCGTGTAATCCCGGAATGGTTACAAATGTACTGTCTTTTTCCAGTTCCGGAACTGCTGAGCCAAATTTTACTTTTAACTGTTCTGCATGTTTTTCAATAATAGAACATCCTTCTTTGATATCCTCGGTGATAATACCGCCACCATAAGGAATTACACAGGTATGGCGAATGATATTGTCTTTAAATATAGCGATATCAGTTGTCCCACCACCAATGTCCACAATGGCTACACCGGCTTCTTTTTCTTCTTTCGTTAATACAGCTTCTGAAGACGCCAGAGGTTCTAATGTTAAAGCTTCCATTTCCAGGCCGGCTTCTCTTACACATCTTGCAATGTTTCTGATACTGCCCATTTGCCCGACTACAACATGAAAGTTAGCCTCAAGTCGTTTTCCGTGCATTCCGATAGGTTCCTGAATTTCGCCTTCGGAATCTACCTTATAATCCTGAGGAAGAACATGAATTATTTCTTCTCCCGGAAGCATGACCAGTTTTTTTACCTGATCTTTTAATGCTTCAATATCATCATCTGTAATGAATTTGTCAGGAGTTTCACGCATAATATAATCTGAGTGCTGCAGGGAACGGATATGTTTTCCTGCGATACCTACCGTTACTTTTCGTATAGGCACACCCGCGCTGGACTGTGCTTCTGCAACAGCAGCTTTGATAGAATTAATGGTCTGTGAAATATTATTCACTATACCTTTGTGAACCCCAAGACTTTTGGCCTTACCTACACCAAGAATTTCTATTTTCCCGTGTGTATTCCTTCTACCGACAATCGCGACAATCTTTGTTGTCCCGATGTCCAGACCTACTGAATACTCTTGATTTTCCATTTGTTATATCGATTTGATTTCTTATTCTATTTAGTTTTTGGCTTTGTGGGCGCTTTCTTCTCTGTTGTTTTCTTGATTTCTTTTGGTTGGCTGGTTTTTGGTTTCGCTGTAGTGGTAGATTTGGATTTATTTTCTACCGAAGTTTTCGCAGGTATTTTCGCAACTTCTTTTCTTCCTACCTGCAGAATACTGTCGTTTTCTTTAAACCGCGGATTAAGCGTCGTTACAATCTGGTTTTGGTATTTTACAGAAACTTTATTGTATTTCTGCGGATCCTGATAAACCAGATATTTTTCGACAAAGGCTTTAAACCCTTTAACTTTAAATTCAATATTATCTAAATCTCCAATTTCAACTTTATAGCTTCCTTCGCTTGTGAGAAGGTTATAATTGTCTTTTTCTTTTGAAACCCCAATGAAATAGTTTTTGCTGAAATCATCTTTGTTGATTTTTTCAATAAGTTCCACCAGCTTTTCATATTCTTCAGGCTTTACATTACCGGTTACCAGCATACATGGGTGGGAATAGGTCTTTGAAATTGGAAACTCAACTCCTTTTTCATCCACATACACGTCTTTTCCGTTGGTATTCAATCTGAAAACGGGAACTCTCTGCTTGATGTCCAGATTAAGATTTCCGTTTAAGTTTAAATAGACATTGGCACTGTCTACGGCAGGTAGAGCATTAATTTTCTTTTCCAATACAGGAATATCCAGTGTTCCTACCTTTCCTGAAGGATTCTCTTTTTTTACTATTTCCTTAATGTCCTTCTCATCTACAAAATAGACCGGACTTTTTTCGTTCATTTTTACAGAAATTTTAGCGTCCGTAATTTCCTGATTGCTAAATTTTTTCAAAGAGAAACTTAGCAGAAACCCAAGAATGATTACTGTGACAACAATTTTTAATATTCTGTATTTATTCTTCATTATTTACAATACCAATTCGGTTGATGTTCTATTGATTTTCCTTTTCCAGCCATTGGCACACAGGATCATACAGCGTATCTATATTTCCTGCTCCTACAGTAAGAAGGATTTCAAAATCTTTCTCTTTTATTTTTCCGAAAGCATCCGCTAAAGTGGAGACTTCCTTTTTATCTAAATTTACTTTTTCCAGCAGCCACTCTGAAGTAATTCCTTCAAAATTCTCCTGAAGTTCTCTTGCCGGATAAATATCAAGCAAAATCAATTCATCGGATTTACTTAAACTTTCTGCAAATCCATCTGCAAAATCTCTTGTTCTGCTGAATAAATGAGGCTGGAAAGCAACCAGTAATTTTTTATCGGGATAAAATGTTTTTATAGAGCCCATCACCGCATTGATTTCTGTAGGGTGGTGTGCATAATCATCTATATAGATTTTACCGTTTTTATAAATATGTTTCGTGTATCTTCTTTTAATTCCCTTGAAATTTGCAATTCCTTTTTTAAGGGTTTCAAAATCCACCCCAAGATTGTAAAGAATAGCTATAGCAACTGTGGCATTTTCTACATTATGGATTCCCGGGATTTCCCAGACAAAATCTTTAATGGTTTCAGTAGGAGTATGAAAATCAAAATAGATTTTATCATAGTCCATACGAAGGTTATCTGAATAGTAGTCAGCTTTTTCATTAACAGCATAGGTTCGGTGGTCTCTGCCTATTTCTATTCCCTTTCTCACAAACAGGTGTTTATTTTCCGGAACCAATGAGGCAAACTGTCTGAAACCTTCTTCAATATGGCTTTTATCACCATATATATCCAGATGATCGGCATCAGTGGAAGTGATTACTGCCCAGTTGGGAGATAAGTTCAGGAAACTTCTGTCATATTCATCAGCTTCTACTACTGAATACTGAGAACCATTATATAAAAAGTTAGATTTGAAATTTTCTGAAATTCCACCTAAAAAACAGGAAAATGGTAAGTCGGCTTCTTTACATAAATGCGAAACTAATGTAGAAGTTGTTGTTTTACCGTGGGTTCCTGCTACAGCGATACATTCTGTATGTTCGGTAATAAGGCCCAGAACTTTTGCACGCTTTAATACAGTAAAATTATTTTGATTGAAATAATCTAAAATCCCCAAGTTTTTAATCGCCGGAGTATAAATCACCAAAGTGCTACCCTGTTGAAGAGATGTTATTTTATCATCAAGATTATCTTCAAAAACGATATCAATGCCTTCTTTCATCAGCTCCCGAGTGAGTTTTGTATTGGTTTTATCATACCCCAAAACTTTTTTTCCTGATGCATTAAAATAACGCGCCAGAGCACTCATACCAATACCTCCGATTCCTACGAAGTAAAAAGTCTGATATGTTTCTAAAGTATTCATTTTCTTATTTAGATTAATTTAAATATTTCATCCACAATATCCTTTGTGGCATGTGGCTTTGCAAAGTATTCAAGATTGTGGGACATTTCCTTTCTCAGCTCTTCACTGTTACAGATTTCTTCCAGTGTACTCCAGAATTTTTCTCCCATCTCCGAATCTTTTACCATTCTGGCGGCATTTTTTTCTACCAGGTTCATTGCATTTTTGGTCTGATGATCTTCTGCAGCAAACGGGAACGGAACCAGAATAACAGGTTTTTTTGCTACTGCCAATTCCGAAATAGCAATAGCTCCTGCTCTGGATACAATAATATCCGCTGCAGAATAAGCCGCTTCCATATTTTTAATAAACTCAACAATTTTGATATTTCTGTTGGAAATATGTTTGGTCTCTTCCAGAATATCTTTATAATCAAGTTTTCCGGTTTGCCAGATCAGCTGATAATCTTTATTGACTATCTCGTCTAAATGAGATTTCCATGCATTATTAAGGGTTCTGGAACCTAATGAACCTCCTACTGATAGGATCGTTAATTTATCTTTATCCAGAACAATTTTTTCTTTGGCTTTAGCGGTTTCTTCCATTCCGGAAACAATATTTTCACGGATGGGATTTCCCAGAAATTTTATCTTTTCATTCGGAAAGCCTTCTACTTTTGGATATGCTGTAAATACGGCTTTAGCCTTCTTACTTAAAATTTTATTGGTTACCCCTGCATAAGCATTCTGCTCCTGAATGAAAATAGGGATTCCTAATTTGCTGGCTTCATAAAGCGCGGGACCACTGGCGAAACCTCCTGTTCCGATTGCAAGGTCCGGTTGAAAATCCTTAATGATCTTTTTTGATTTTGACAGACTTTTCAATACTTTAAACGGCAGACCTAAATTGGATAGAAAGTTTCCTCTGTTAATTCCGGCAATGTCAATTCCTTCGATTTTATATCCGGCCTGGGGAACTTTTTCCATTTCCATTTTTCCATTAGCACCAATGAACAAAAATTCTGCATCAGGAAATCTTTTTTTGATCTCATCAGCAATAGCGATGGCCGGGAAGATATGTCCTCCTGTTCCTCCACCTGATAATAATATTTTTAATTTTTTGTCCATTTTACTAGTGTTTATGCAATATCATTTATTTCTGCGATACTCTGCTTTTTACCCATTCCTTCTTCATCATAGATCTGTATCCTCGAACTTATATTGAGTATAATTCCTAATTGTATATAAGTGACCAGCATGGATGTTCCTCCATAACTTATCAGTGGTAAAGGCTGTCCGGTAACAGGAATCAGGTTTACTGCCACGGCAATATTCACCGCCAGCTGTATAAAGATCATCACTCCCAGGCTGAGCACAAGCAGAGAACCGAAAAAGGCGGGCATCTTACTCGCGATCATTACGATCCTTATGACCATAATAAAATACATACTGATAAGAAATATGGCTCCAAACAGTCCGTATTCTTCAACGATAACAGCAAAAATAAAATCGGATGCAGATTGCGGAAGCATTTGTTTTAATGCACTCTTCCCCGGTCCCATTCCTGTAATGCCACCATGTACAATAGCTGCTTTGGCCTGCATTACCTGATAGTTTTTAGCTTTTACACTTTCATCATCTACATCAGCAGATTTTGCTTTACTGGATGTAAAGGTTTCTATACGGCTCATCCATGTGTGAACACGGTTTCCTCCGATGAGGTTAGTATTTAAAGCAACTAATAAAAAGAGGATAATAGCAATAAAAGATGTTGAAATAAATCCGGCAATATACTTCCAGTGCAGCTGACCAATCACCAGTACGATCACAGAAACCATTAATATCATCAATGCTGTGGAACCATTGTCTTTGGCTACCAATACAAATACAAGAAGGATAGGACCGAATATGTAAATAATATTTTCGATCGGAAGTCTTTCTCGTGTTATCTTTTTAGTCAGGTACCGGCACAGATAAATGATCAGCATGAGGAAAGCGAATGATGAAGGCTGGAATGAAATGGGTGTACCCGGAATTTTCAGCCATCTTGAGGCACTGGCTCCATCGATGGTTTGTCCTGTAAACATTGTTACAATCAAGAGAACGATCATAAGGCTCAGCATAATACTGCTCAGCTTTCCTATGTATTCGTATTTAATTGTTCCTACCAGTCTCATAATAATCAACCCCAAGATCACAAAGAACATGTGTTTGATAACGTGACCGGTTGTGGTCCCGTTATTAACAATATATTCCAAATTTGAACTTGCTGAATACACAGGGAAAATAGAGAAGATGGAGATCACAAGAATGACCATCCAAAGTACTTTATCGCCCTTTAGAAATTCAAATCTGCTTTCTGTTTCCTGTTCGTTCATGATATCGTATTATTGCCGGATGTATAAAAATGAAATATATTTTTTACATCTGACATTTACTTTTACTATTTTTTTAAAACCTGTTCTTTAAACTGCTGCCCTCTGTCTTCATAGCTTTGGAAAAGGTCAAAACTTGCACAGCAGGGAGAGAGTAAAACCGTGTCTCCGTTTTTAGCAATAGATTTTGATATTGTAACAGCTTCTTCCATGCTGGAAGTATCATATATGAATTCTTTTTTATCCTTAAAGAAGTCTATGATCTTCTTGTTGTCAATTCCCAGACAGACAATAGCTTTTACTTTTCTCTTTACTAATTCTTCGATTTCAGAGTAATCATTTCCTTTATCTTTTCCTCCAACAATCCATACCGTAGGTGTTTTCATGCTTTCTAAAGCATAATAAGTGGCGTTTACGTTGGTTGCTTTACTGTCATTAATGTATTTTACTCCATCGATCTCTGTCACCAATTCCAATCTGTGTTCCACCGCCTGAAAAGTCATTAGTGAATTTCTAATGCTTTCGTCGTTGATTTCCAGTATTTTACCAGCAATAGATGCCGCTAAGCTGTTTGCTACATTATGATTTCCTAAAAGAGATAATTCTTCAACTTTCATTGAGAACTCCTCTTTTAATTTTACTATGATTTTGTCATTGTCAACAAATCCTCCTTCAGATAATTTTTCTTTTGTTGAAAAAGGAATCATCTTGGCTTTTATTTCTAATTTCTCGAGGATGGTTTTACTCATTTCATCATCTTTGTTGTAGATGAAAAAGTTATAGTTTTCCTGGTTTTCAGTTATCCGGAATTTGGCTAATGCATATTCCTCATAATTATAGTTGTACTGATCCAGATGGTCCTGAGAAAGATTCAGCAACAAAGATATATAGGGTCTGAAGTTCTGAATATCATCCAGCTGAAATGAGCTTACTTCAAGTACATAATATTCATAGTTTTCATCGGCAACCTGCTTGGCAAAGCTGTAACCTATGTTTCCTCCCAGTCCTACATTCATGCCGTCATTTTTCAGAATATAATAGATCAGAGAGGTTGTTGTTGTTTTACCATTACTTCCTGTTATGGCAATGATTTTAGCATTGGTAAATTCAGATGCAAACTCAATTTCAGAAGAGAGTCTTATCCCTTTCTGATGAATTTTATAAATAATATCTGCTTTTTTAGGAATTCCCGGGCTTTTTACAATCCAATCGGCATTTAGTATCCTTTCTTCATCATGAGTTCCTTCTTCAAATTCGATATCGTTTTCGGTTAAAAACTGTTTATAGCTATCTTTAATGGTCCCTTTATCTGAAAGAAAAACTTCCAGACCTTTCTTTTTGGCCAAATAAGCAGCACCACAGCCACTTTCTCCTCCTCCTAAAACAACTATTTTCATATTTCCTGATTTAATGATTGAAAGCTTTTATCCTTTCAATTTTAAATAATACTCTATCTTACTTTTAATGTGATAAGACATACAATAGCCAACATTACACTCAGTATAATCATTCTGTTTACGATTTTACTTTCGTGAAATCCTTCTTTCTGATAATGATGATGTAAAGGTGACATTTTGAACAATCTGTTATTTTGGGCATATTCCAGCCCGTATTTTTTCTTTCTGTATTTGAAAACTGCTACCTGCAGCATTACAGAAATATTTTCTATTAAGAAGATTCCGCATAGCACAGGAATCATTAATTCCTTTCTTAAAATAATAGCTAACACGGCGATTACTCCTCCCAGCATCAGACTTCCCGTATCACCCATAAATACTTGCGCCGGATAGGTATTATACCAGAAAAAACCTATTACTGCACCCACCATGGCGACGGCAAATATGGTAGTTTCCCCCATATTGGGAAGGAACATGATATTGAGATAATCTGCAAAGATGATATTTCCTGATATGTAAGCAAAAAATGCTAAAGTGAGCAATATAACGGCTGAGGTTCCGGCTGCAAGGCCGTCAATCCCGTCTGTGATATTAGCTCCATTGGAAACGGCAGTTACAATAAAGATCACGATAGGGATAAAAACTACCCATGCCCATTCGTGAGCTTCTTCATCGCTCATCCAAAATAGAATTCCACTGTAATCGAATTCATTATTTTTTGCAAATGGAACTGTGGAGACCGTAATTTTTTCTGTAGGCATAAAATTTTGCTCTACATTATTCCTGTTGACTACTTTAGCATCAGCATATTTTCTTTTTACTGTAATATCAGGATGGAAATACATGGTGATCCCTACGATAAGTCCCAGACCGACTTGTCCCACAATTTTGAATTTACCGCTTAACCCGTCTTTATTTTTTTTGATTTTTTTCAGATAGTCATCTAGAAATCCTATTGCTCCCATCCATAGGACAGAAATTATCAGTAAGATGATATAGACATTGGTTATACGGGTAAATAGTAATACAGGGATCATTGTGGCTAAAATAATGATCAACCCACCCATTGTAGGAGTTCCTTCTTTTTGTTTTTGTCCGTCTAATCCAAGATCACGAACCAGCTCTCCCATTTGTTTAGCTCTAAGGTAATTAATGATTCTTTTACCATATACAAGAGCAATGGTCAGGGAAAGCAGAACCGCCATTCCGGCACGGAAAGAGATATATTTCAACATCCCTAATCCTGGAATGTGGATGCCTTGGCTGGTCAGATATTCGTATAGATAGTATAGCATTTTTTCTAATTTAAAATTGAATGGGTACTCTTTTATTTACTCATTAATTTCCATAATTCATTAATGACTTCTTTGTCATCAAAATGATGTTTCACACCATTTATTTCCTGGTATGTTTCGTGTCCTTTGCCGGCGACCAGAACGATATCTTTAGGCTCTGCGAATTTTATGGCCATTTTAATGGCTTCCTTTCTGTCCGGTATTGAAGTATATTTGCTAAAATTCTGAGGTTCAACGCCTGCTTCAATTTCTTTAATGATCTGGGATGGATCTTCTGTTCTTGGATTATCAGAAGTGATGATTGCCAATGTGGACTTTTTAGTGGCAATATTTCCCATTTCAGGTCTTTTGGAATGATCTCTGTCTCCGCCGCATCCGAACACGGTGATCAGTCTTTCATTTTTTGTTCTGATCTCATTGATGCTGTCCAGAATATTTTCCAGCGCATCAGGAGTGTGGGCATAGTCTACTACAAAGAAGATTCCTCCATCTGATTTAAAGGTTTCAAATCTTCCGGATACTCTTTGTAATTTGCTTATTGCCTGTAATATTTCGTCCTGTTCAAACCCCAATTCTGAAGCGATTCCAAATACAAGAAGTAAATTGTAAACATTAAACTTCCCGGTTAGGGTGGTCCAGAACTCTTTTCCATTGAAATTCAGCAACATCCCATTGAAATCAACTTCCAAAATTTTTCCGTGGTAATCCGCAATGGTTTTTAAAGCATAAGATTTTTTCTTTGCTTTTGTATTTTGTAGCATCACATTACCATTTTTATCATCAAGATTGGTAATGGCTATGGCCGTTTCTTCAAGAGTGTCAAAAAATCTCTTTTTTGTTTTTAAATATTCTTCAAAGGTTTTGTGATAATCTAAGTGATCATGGGTGATATTCGTAAACCCAGCAATATGAAAATGAAGCCCTTCAATTCTATTCTGTGCAATACCATGCGAGCTCACTTCCATGAATGCATATTCACAACCGGATTCTACTGCTTTGGCGAGGATCTGATTAATTGTGATCACATCCGGAGTAGTGTGGGTTGCAGGAATCACATCATCGCCGATCCTTATTTCTACAGTTGATAATAAAACTGCTGAATAGCCAAGGTTTTTAAATACATCAAACAGAAGGGTGGCAGTCGATGTTTTTCCGTTGGTTCCGGTAACCCCAACCAGTTTTAAATTATGGGAAGGATTTCCATAAAAATTTGAAGCTAAATGACCTAAAGCTTTTGATGAATCTTTTACCTTAACGTAAGTTACATTTTCATTCAGGCTTTCTGGGAATTCTTCACACACTATTGTTGTTGCCCCTTTTTCTACAGAAGATGCAATAAATGAATGTCCGTCTACGACAGTACCTCTCATCGCAATATACAGAGAGTTTTCAATAGCTTTTCTGCTGTCAAACACCAATTCGGAAACATCACGGTTACTCTCCCCATGAATTTCTATAGTCGGAATTCTATTTAATAGTTCAATTAGCTGCATTTTCTTGATGCTTTTATCATTTAATTTTGTAGTGATAAATATATTTTCTGGTTCTTACTGATCACAGTACCTTCTAATGGGAACTGTTCTTTTATTTTACCAACCCCTTTATAGTCTACACGATAACCTAAATTTTCCAGCTGCGGAATTACATTTTTACCGATTAAGCCTACTACGTTGGGCATTTGTTTATTATTTACTGCTATTTTGACATTCGGTTCTACCATTTTATTCAGGTTTACCTTTTTATCTACAAGCATTTCTTTTTCAATATTCTGAGGTGTTTTCAGGAATGTTTTTCCTGCAATTTCCTTAAATACGGGAGCTGATACTGTCCCCCCATAAATTCCTTTTGAATTGTCCGGTTCGCTGATCATGACATAGCAGGTGTATTTAGGGTTATCAGCCGGATAAAATCCAGCGAATGAAGCACGGTATTTCATTGGGCCCGGAAGCCAGTATTCAAACCTTGCCGTTCCTGTTTTTCCTGCCATTTTCAGGTTCGGAGTAAAAATGCTCCTTCCCGTTCCTTTTTCTACAGCTTTTGTGAGGGCATCGGTCATCATTTGTATGGCCTTATCAGAAGCCATTTTTTTAACCATTACCTGAGGCTTTGCTTCAAATATAACCTTACCATCTTTCATTATTTTATCAATGAATAGAGGTTTCAACATTTTCCCTTTATTAGCAACTCCATTATAAAAGGTGGTTAGCTGCATCAAATTGATATTAGATGAATATCCATAAGATATAGAAGCCAGCGTTGCTGCATTCCATCTTTTGTTTTCAGGAGTTACGATTTTCGGTTTTGTAATCCCCGGAAGTTCAATATCCATTTTATCAAAAAGCTTCCATCTTTTCAGGTGATCAAGGAAAATCTGTGGTTTGTCTGCATAGTATTTAGTGATAAGCTTTGCAGTACCTACATTACTTGATTTTGCTAAAACATCACTGATATCGTAAGTTCCTCCGCCATGCCCGTCTGAGATTTTCTGCTTTGCATAAGTCCATACTCCATTTCCAACATTGACGGTTGTATTCTCATCGATGAACCCATCATCCATTGCCGCAAGAAGAGAAATAGTCTTGAAAGTTGAACCAGGTTCGATATTATCTTTTAAGGCATAGTTGTAAGAATCTTCATATATCCCAGGTTCTATTTTCCTTAAGTTAACCATAGCACGAACCTTTCCGGTTTCCACCTCCATTACGATTACTGTTCCATGCTTTGCATCGAAATTGATAAGCTGTTTTTCTAAAGCGGAGTGTGCGATGTCCTGGATTCTTAGATCAATAGTAGTGTAAACATCTTCTCCGTCGACAGGTTCCTGAACTTTCCAGTAATCAATTGGTTTCCATTGACTTGAATTGATTCTCTGTTCGAGACGCTTACCATCCGTACCGGTTAAATATTTTGAGAAAGCACCTTCGAGGCCTGATTTGAGTTCGCCATTATCCATTCCGATAGTTCCGGCTCCAATTTCAGATGTAGCTAATTCTCTTCTGTAATTTCTGTCAACAATAAATCCACCTTTATTTTTTCCTTTTTTAAAAATTGGGAATTTTCGGATTCTGTCGTATTCATCGAAATCCAGCCCTTTTACTAATGTATAGTACTGATTTTTCTTTTTTCTCTGTTCGTCAAACTTCTTTCTGAACTCAGCTCTAGGTTTGTTGAACATTTTACTTAAAGAGTCTGTTAAAGCTCCGATATTATTATCGTATACCGTGTCTTTGATGGTTTTGAAATCCAGAAAGATGTCATAACGCATAACGGTAGTTGCTAAAATAGAACCATCCGAAGCGAATAAGTTGCCACGGGCAGCTTTTAGGGTAGCTTCACGATAATTTTTATTGATGTAATCATCTTTGATTTCCTGAACATTGGTATTTTGAAGAATAACTATTCTTCCGAGAAACAGAACAAATACGCACAAAGCCACCACTGCAAAGAGGTAGCCCCATCTTAACGTTTTTTTACGTTTGTTATCGTATTCATTTTGTTTTTGCATCTGTACTATCTAATTTTATTAATAGTTTATGAGGATGGTTTTCTAACGGCATTAATGAGTCTCTCACTACTTCCTTTCCCAATTCAGATTCCATTTTTACTTTAATCAACTTACTCTGAGCATAAGCATTCCGGGATTTATATTCTTCGGTTTCTTCTTTCAGCTCATTAACAATTTTAATTTTTTTATTGACTAAATGGTTACTGTAGATCATAGCCATCATCAGCACAAATAGTAACAAAAAATACTTATAATGTATTTTAATCTCGTCACGGTTCAGGAAGTTACCTTTTATAATATCTATAAAAGTGAGTTTCTTTTGCGGACGATATGTTGTTCTTTTTGCCAATATTCTTTTTCTTACCACCCCGTCAAAAATTTCTTTTTTGACACCCCTCCGGTGGAGGGGAATTGAAGTGGGTTTTTTATACTTTTATTCCTACACGCATTTTTGCGCTTCTTGCCCTGGGGTTTTCTTCAATTTCACTTTCATCAGGGATGATCGCTTTGCTTTTAAGCAAATCAAATGCCTTTTTATAATTTCCGTAAATATCTCTTTCCGGTTCGCCTTCAAACATTCCGTTTTTTAAAAACCTTTTAACCAGACGGTCTTCAAGAGAATGATAGGAAATGACAACCAGTCTTCCGTTGGGTTTCAGTATCTTATAAGCTTGGACGAGCATTTCTTTTAATACTTCCAGCTCCTGATTTACCTCAATTCTTATAGCCTGAAAAAGCTGAGCATAAAATTTGTTGACTTTATGAGGGGGAAGGTAGCTGAAGAGTTTTTTCAGATCTTCCGTAGTCTCAATGCTTTTGCTTTTTCTATGGTGAACAATTTCTCTGGCCAGTTTTCTTGCTTCTCTTAATTCTCCGTAATAATAGAAAAGGTCTGCAAGTTCTTCTTCTTCATATTCGTTGATCACTCTTTTGGCATCAAGGTTCTGCATCACATTCATTCTCATGTCCAGCGGAGCATTGCTTCTTGTTGAGAACCCTCTTTCTGCTTCATCAAATTGGTGGGAGGAAACTCCTAGGTCAGCAAGGATTCCATCAACCTCAGGAACTCCATACATCAGAAGGGAGTTCTCTAAAAACCTGAAGTTCTGATTGATTAATGTAAATCGAGAATCTTCAATAGTATTTTTAAGAGCATCCAAATCCTGATCAAAGCTGAATAATCTTCCTTTTTCGGAGAGTCTGCTCAAAATTTCTTTTGAGTGACCACCGCCCCCAAAAGTGCAGTCCACGTATATACCGTCAGGATTTGTCACCAAATCATCAACACTTTGTTTCAATAAAACGGGGTTATGATACATGTTTTATTTGTGTTTCGCTTATTCTACAATTTTTAGCACAGTGCTATTCTTCATCGAAAGAGCCCATTACATCTTCGGCAAGGCTTGCGAAATCGGCTTCATCGGTAGAAATCACCTTTTCATAGGCTTCTTTATCCCAGATTTCAAATAACTCTCCTGCACTGGTGATCACAATATCTTTTTTAAGATTTGCGAAGACCGTTAAGTCTTTCGAAATCTGAAGTCTTCCTGCATTATCCAATTCTACTGTTTTTACTCCTGCCGTAAACATTCTTATGAAATCAGCATTCTTTTTAATGAATCTGTTTAGTTTATTAATTTTGTCCATCAGCTTATCCCATGCTTTCATAGGGTAGACTTCCAGACAGGGTTGGAACACGGAACGCTTGACTACAAAGGCTTTATCCTCAAAGTTCTCCATCTGTTTAATTAAAGATGAAGGAACTTTTAAGCGACCTTTGTCGTCTATTTTACACTCATATGTTCCAATGAAATTCTTCATTTGGGACAAATTTATATAATTATTTCCAAAATTTCCCACTTTTTCCCACTTTTTGACTCAATGTTAATAAGTTTTATTAGAGATAGGTAGGTGTTGTTCTAAATTATTGATATGAAATACTTTATGTAAAATATGGAATCGTGCTACAGAAAAAGGTTTGGAAAAAAGTTGATAAAAGAACATTATTATATTATTTTTATTTTAAATTAGGGATATCAAAATATTTTTGAGGTTTAATTTGTATTTTTGCAGGGCTTTATTAAGGCATTTTATGATATTTAGTACAAAAAAGGAAAAGAAATATACCTATATAGAGGCAGGTGAGGGGCACCCGTTAGTTCTGTTACACGGATTAATGGGAGGTCTAAGTAATTTCGATAAGATGGTGAATTTTTTTTCGGAGAAAGGGTTTAAGGTCTATGTGCCTCAGCTACCGATCTATGATTTACCGGTACTTAATACAAATCTTACGACACTTGCAAAATATATCATCAAGTTTATTGAGAGTCATATTTCTGAGCCTGTCACCATTGTAGGAAACTCAATGGGGGGACATATCGGGCTTATATTAACTCTGGCAAGACCGGATTTAGTAAAAAACTTAGTTTTAACAGGAAGTTCAGGATTATATGAAAGGACATTTGGAGACAGCTTCCCGAGAAAAAGCGATAAATCTTATATAAGGAAGAAAACGGAAGAGGTGTTTTATAATCCGGCAGTAGCTACGGAGGATCTTGTAGATGAGGTTTTCGATGTTGTGAATGACAGGATGAAGGGAATAAAGACCGTTATGCTGGCAAGAAGTGCGATTAAGCACAATATGCTCAATGATCTTCCTAAGATTTTAACTCCAACATGCTTAATCTGGGGAAAACAGGATAATGTAACACCTCCGGAAGTAGCGGAAGATATGCATAAGTTTATTCCCAATTCTGATTTATTTTGGATCAATGAATGCGGACATGCTGCCATGATGGAGAAACCGGATGAATTCAATGAGATTCTTTATGAATGGATAAAGAATAAAATATAAAATTTACATCGGCCATTAAGAGCAATCTTAATGGTTTATTTTTCTAAAATTTTAAAAATGGTTATTAAAACAGCAGATTTTGTGAAGAGTAGTGGGAAATGGCAGGATTGTCCTGAACCCAAAATTCCTGAATATGCATTTATAGGAAGATCTAATGTGGGGAAATCATCATTAATTAATGCAATGATGAACAAGAAAGACCTGGCAAAAACATCACAAACTCCCGGAAAAACCCAGCTTATTAACCATTTTTTAGTTAATGATACCTGGTATTTAACAGATTTACCGGGATATGGCTATGCCAAGGTTTCTAAATCTCTGCGAAAAGATTTTGAGAAACTGATTACGAACTATATTCTGAACCGAAGAAATCTGGTTAACCTTTTTGTGCTGGTGGATTCAAGACACAGTCCTCAGAAAATTGATATGGAATTTATTCAATGGTGTGGAGAAAGCGGAGTTCCTTTTTCTATTGTTTTTACTAAAGCTGACAAGCTAAAACCTAATATGGTGATTAAAAATGTGGAAGATTATAAAAATGAATTGTTGAAGACATGGGAAGATTTGCCGGAACTTTATGTTACTTCTGCTGAGAAAAAGGAAGGGGGAGATGAGATTCTGAATTTTATTCAGAAAACGAATGAGTTTTTGACTAATAATAATGTAAGTTTTGATGAGTGATCGTATTATCTGGAAGATCAAAAATTTTGATGAATTTACAGTTCCCGAATTATATGAAATTTTAAAAGCCAGGGTAGACGTTTTCGTAGTGGAGCAGAATTGCCCTTATCCGGATCTGGATGGCTATGATGAAACAGCAATTCACCTTTGGGCGGAACAGGATTGTGAGATTTTAGCCTATTGCAGGATTTTCGATAAAGGAATCAAATATAATGAAACTTCTATAGGAAGGGTTCTTACCACGGAAAAGGCAAGAGGTAAGAGTTTAGGAAAACAGCTGATACAGTATGCGGTGGAAACTATAGAAAATCGTTTTCATACTTCGGAGGTAAGAATCTCTGCACAGGATTACCTTTTAAGATTCTATGGTGGGTTCGGTTTTGAAGATACCGGAAAAAAATATCTTGAGGATGATATTCCGCATACGGAAATGATAAGAAAATAAATAAGAGGAGAAATTAATAATTTCCTCCTCTTTCACTATATATTGAAGGGGATTAGTTTTTGAGAATCATTATTTTCTGAATAAGCGGCTCTAAATTGGATGGCAGATCAGCTGATTTTACCTGATAGCTTTTAACATCCATTCCCTTTAGCCAATCTTCCCAATATTTTCTTATAACTCCTTCTTCAAACGGATTTCCTTTTTCGGGATTGATTCCTAAGACAATTACTTCAAGGTTTTTTAAATCATCATTTGCTTTGATGAATCCTAATTTTTCTTTTTCAATCTTAGATTTATAATTTGAAGTTGTAAGACCTAGTGAGTTGATCAGGTTGGAGGTCAGATATGAGGTTTCAGTTCCTTGGGAAAATTTAGAATTATCATGATACATATATCCGTCAGTTAAAATAAAAAGGATATTTCTATGGTGATCTTTAATACAGTAATCCTTTACCTTATTACTGAAGAATCCCCAGATATCTGATCCTACATAATTTCCATCCCGAATGGCTGATTGGTAAATCTCTGATGAGAAAGCTGCATACCTTTTTTTGATGGTATCAATGCTATCTTTGAAGTCATTTCTTTTAAATGAAATTCTCAGCTGTTTGATAAGGTTATTCATTTGAGGGCTTGAGGGTTCAGGATTGAAGAAGATCTGCATCTGATCATCAAGCTGTATCATTTTTTTTGCTTGAATGTGGTCTGTAAAGCCTTTATTGATAGCTTTTATATATTCAATGTCTCTTTGAAAATATGGCATAGTACCATTCGGGTGTTTTATGGTATCTATTCTGTCAGAAAGATCAATTAATATGCTTACATTAAGATTTTTAGAAATGGAGGAATCTTGTTTGTTTTCTTCCTCTGATTCCGCTTTTACTTTACAGCAAGAAGCTAGGGAGATGATTAACAATAAGTAAAGTAATTTTCTCATGAGATGATTTTATAATTCGGATAAATAAACTGAGTTTTGATTATTGGTATGGGCACCTACACTTTCAAGATTAAGATTGTATTGTTCTATACATTCTTCAATCATGAGTTGTTTTTCAGATTTTGCAATGGCGATCTTTTCACCGATATAGGTAATCCAGCCCTGTACATATTCCGAAGCATAAAGTTTATAATCTTTTGTAGGAATAATAACTCCATCGATGATGGTTTGTAATTCTTCAATTCTTCCTTTAGCCTGAATTATAAATTCTTTTGAGCTTTCTATGCTGTTTTTAATGTCTTCTGTCTTTTGCTTGAGACTGTTAATTTTCTCCTGCAAAAAAAGGATGCTTTTCTGTCTTATAGTCTGTTCGTTCTTGATCTTGTCTTTTTCTCTGTGCTCTTTCATTACAAAATCAAATACCAATCCCCAGATAATATATACTACAAAACCGGCAAAAATAATTCCCCAGAATTTATATCGGGTAAAAGCAATATAAAGATTGAATTGTTCCGAAGAGGAAACTCTTTCCAATTCGAAGATTCTTGCTTCAATAGCGTAGGCTAAAATAACATCAAAGACAAAAGTTATTAAAAATAAGAATGCGATTTTACAGTAATTCCCCCAGCTTTTATTTTCCCCAAACATATGGATAAGGTATCCTAACCCCAGAAATACAAAAGGAATTAAAGTAACAAAAGCTCCTTCAATAGGACCGTCCACCCATGCTTTGCTGAAAGCCTGAGCATCTAATATATTGGGAATGATATCACTGTTTATATTATAGTTTTTGAAAAATGCCGAATAGGAAGTAGAGATATAAAAAGTAAATAAGTAAAGGCTTATGGGTATCAGGAGTAATAACCCGATCCAGAATTTTGTGGAAGCTCCTTTTGTGGCATTAACATTATATTTTTCCGGATTTCTGGGCAGGTCATTGATTTCGGCTTTTAACTCTTCAATGGCATGCTGAAATGTTTCGATCTCAGCATTAATTTCTTTTAACCTGTCTCCTTTATTTTCTATAGAAACAGTTAAAGCTTTTACTTCAGTAAATTTATTCTGTTGCTCATTGATATAGGCCTCTTTAAGTTTATTTTGTTTATCCACCATTTCTTTTTCTTCATTTTGAAATTTGGAATAAATGGCGTGAAGACAAATGGATAGGGTAGCATGATTACCATGGTTTCTTGAACTGTCCCTAAAGCCCGTTTCGTGGTAGGTTCTTTTTCTTATTTCTTCTGATGACTCCGGATCGGAGTCTGTTTCTTTTTTTTGAGGTTCTTCAGGTTGAGATTCTATAGTGGCAGATTTTAACCTGAAAAGATTTTTGATGGGCATATTCATAGGTATTAGTCTTTTAATTCATATAAGATTTCTGATTTTCTTTTTCCTTGTTGTACGGCATTGATGAGGTACTCGATGATAGCATTTACATTTTCTTCTACAAATCCGAACAGTATTACATATTTTTCCAGAGCGGAATATTCATCAGTAGAAATTATTCCGTCAGCCCAGATCATAACTGCCAGATCATAGAGGCAATCTACTTTTTCTTCCAGAGTTTGTGGAAGAGTCGATCTAAAATTGATAGGATTTAAAAAGATTTCATCTAAATTTTCATTGGGAATATCTTTTTCTTCTGCACATTTATATAAAGCATTTAGCTCTTCTGCAGTAAACTGATTGTCACAGATGGCCATTTGATAGAGCCTCAGAAATTGTGCTTTCAGGGCTTCGGTAATTGGACTGTTTTCCATGGGATTATTCTTGTTTTTTTATTCTGGGATTGAGGATAATATCTCTTTTTCCTACAGATGGTGAGACTGAACGATATTCGGTTTCTTCTTCTGGTTCTTCATCTTTCTTCTCTGTAGGTTTTTTTACAAAGGCAAGTAATAGAAATAATACTCCTACAATGATATCCAGTGGAATCCAAATGCTTTTTCTATACAGATAGATTGGAAATAGCGGATTAAACAGAAACAGAACAGCAAGGAAAATTATACTGAGATAGTATTCTTTTGATACTGTAGAATAGTAGATGACAAGAGCAGCACCGGTTGACACCAAAATTCTGAGGAAAGTATAATATTCTATCGGAAGTGTGAAAACACCTATAAAACAACTTATAGCACAGAACGTAAAGAAAGGCTTCATTTTATCGCTGTAAGTTATTATACTTGTAATTAAAACGGTCTTCCGACATAAAAATGAAAGATAAAAAATCAAATAAAGCAATAACCGAAGGAATAAAAGTCCAACAGAATATCAGATAGAATATTCCTTTTGTTCCCTGATCTAAATAAAATCTGTGGATACCCAGCCCACCTAAAAATAAGGCAAGCATTGAAGCAGTAAATTTTGATTTCATACTTAGACTCTTGATAATATCTCGTTCTTTTTATTTTCAAATTCTTCCGCTGAAATGATTCCCACATCAGACAATCCTTTTAATTTCTGTAATAATATAAAAGGATCTTCCTCTGTATTACTTTCCGGAGAGATAGTAGAGGGATTAGGAGTATTATTCACCGTAATTCCACCACCGGCAGCAGCTCTTTTATTTTCTAGTTCCATTTCTCTTCGGAAACTTCTCATCTCTTCTTCTTTTTCCTGTGCCGACTGATAAAGTTTTCTGGCTTGTTTTTTTGGAAGATAATCCATCATCACAATAAAGTTTTTGACAGTTTTCATACTAAAAGTAGCTCCCATGATTCCTTCACTAATATGACAGTCCAGAACGTCTTTCCATACAAAGTCCTGAAAATCCATTGATAAACCGAAAGTTTTAGGCTTACAGAAGATAATTCTCCGGTTGGTAAGCGCAATACAATCCGGAGATAGGTTGAGAGCCGGTTTTTTCTGGACGGCAATATATTCTACGGATTCATTAGAAGTAAGAAGACCGGTAATTCTTTCCAAAAGTTTTTCTACTGCTTTGGGGTCTTGGTCTTCGTTTAAGAATTTTTTTAAATTATTGATCATAGCTTTAGCTTTTTATTGAATGTCATTCTGATGAATGAAGCCAATGACTCCATTCTTTTTTACTTTTATTTTATACCATTTTCCTTCTTTGGATAGTATAATGAGAGAAGTATTTTTGTCTACCTGCATTAGAGTTTTGGATTTGAGAGATGGTTTTTGGTAGACCTTAGTTGTTGTATTTGTAATTACTGTATTATTGTTATTGGAGTTGATTGACACCGAGACATCACCAATAAAAACATCAGGGGCTTTTGAAGATTTACCTTTTGAAATCCTTTTTGATGAGGTTTTAGATTTTGGAGAGTAGTTACTTGGTCTATAGTAGCTTTCAGAGGAGTTGGTTTTTTTTGATGATGTTTTTTTACAGACTCCGCAGCTTCCTCCGCTTTTGCAATGAGCGCAGCCTGAACAATTGGTGCATGCAAAACAATTTGCAGCTCCGGTACATCTTCCTCCCGAATGGAGATCTGACGGAGAGGAGGACAAAAAGGAATTGGAAATAAAACCTCCGATTATAATTATGAGGATAGATATGAATGTTTTCATGATAGGTTAAGGAGATACATCCAGTATTAAATGGTTTCATCAATTACTTCTGCCAATGGAGCATTTCTTTTCACCGATCCGATCCCTGTTTCCATGGAAGCTTTGGAGCTGTAAAGCTGACTTTTTCCAATAATTTCACCATTTCTGGCTTTCAATACAAAATAATCTTTGTCATTAACAGCCGTTTTTCTTTCGAATCTTAGGTCGTCCTGAGAATTGATTCTTACCGATTCTATTCCTTTACGGCAGGATGCCTTTTGAACGTATCCTTCACTGGTCAAAACAACCTCACCGTTTTTTGCTTTGAGATTAAATTGGAATTCATCATTCCTTCTTTTACTGATTATAAATTTTCCCATAATTGTTGATTTTATGGTTCAAAAGTAAAACGACTGGGAACAAAAAAATTACGGGAAACCTCATTTAAACAAAAAACCTTTCAAAAGTTTGAAAGGCTTATAATTGCTTTAATTATCAAATTATATAATTCCGAGATCTTTAAAAAAAGCTACAAGTTGCTGGTTGCTATTCACTTGTAATTCTTGTTTGAGAAGGCTTAATCTTTTTTCAATACTGCTTAAACTGCTGGGTTTAATATTATTACTTTTAAAATAAGTGGGAATATTTTTTTGAAGAACTCCCTGAGAAAGAAGGGAAACTATATTGATATCATAAGATGAAAATTCATAGGTATTAAGCTTTTTTACCTCTTCTTTCAGATCGAGTGAAAGGTAATTTTTATTGTTGTATACGGCAGTAATTGCTTTTTTCAGTTCTTTAGAATCATTTCTGGCTTTACGTACATATCCGTTAACTTCATATTCTGAAAATAGAGAATCTATAATAGCAGATTTATGTTCGGCGGAAAAAACAATTATTTTTAGATTCGGTTGCTCTTCTCTGATCCGTTCGATTAAAATGCGGCCGTCTTTTATCTTCTGTTCATTATGATCCTCTTCATAATAAAGATCTGTAATAAGTAAATCGTAAGGCTCATTGTAACGGAGTGCTTTTTTTACTCTCCCTAAAGCGTCATCACAATAATACACACAGTCAATATTTTGAATGTTAAGTTCTTCTAAAGTTTTCTGCACGGAAAGATTAGCACTTTCGAAGTCTTCGGATATTAAAATTTTTTTGAACATTTTCTTTGTTTTTAAGATACCGGGATTACTATATTTACTTTTAATCCTTTCTCAGTTTTGGTGTCAAAAATAACATCTCCGGCAATTATTTGTATGCGGGAAACCACATTCCGACCATTTTTATGAATGACATTCCCCGCTACTCCAATTCCATTGTCGGAATAGCCTATAGATACAGTGTTATTCTTTCTTTCAAATTTTAAAACCACCCTTTCCGCATGGCTATGTTTTTTCATATTTACCAGCAGTTCGCGAATTACCTGATAAATTTCTTCTTCTGTTGTTTTACTGAACCCGTTCCAGAGATCTGAATCATTACCGGCGATATAAGTCTTCACTTTTTCATTGTTAAAGGAAGCGATAAGCTGAGAAAGTCTTTCATTAAAGTTCTGTTCTTTAGCTGAAAGTTGATCATGAGAAATATCCCGGGATTTTTCATAAACGAACTCCAGTTCATCGAGTGCTTTTTCTTTATCAAAGTTTTCCTGATTTTCTATTTTGGTCATCACCTGATAAATACCGTTGGCTACGACGTCATGAACTTTTTTGGAATACCTGAGTTCTGTGTTTTTTACTTTAAGTTCTAATGTTTTTTTTCTTTTTCTGAACCAGAAAACACCCAGAATTAGAAGAGAGAATAAACCAATAACGATGGCAACTAATCTTAAGATAGCAGTTTCTTTCTCTGCATTTTCTTTATTCTTTTTTTCTACATCAAATTTAATGATGGCAAACTTGTCTTTTGCTTTAATTCTTTCAGTTTCAATGCTATCTTTAAGAGAGATATATTTTTCAAAAATTTTGGAATAATTTATTGGATCGAGAATTACTAACTTTTGTAAACTTTCTAATCTATCATCTGGACTTTTATTTTGAGATGCGATATTGTACATCTCCTGAGTAAAAAATAAAGCTTTAGATTTATCTTTCTTTATATAGTAGTCCGCAAAAGTTGCCAAACTGGAGTTAACACCTTGGTCGTCTTTTTGTCTGATCCGGATTTGCCATGCTTTTTGAAGTTCTGGAACAGGGTTATAGGCCTCGCTTTCCAGAAATTTAGCTTTTGCAAGATTGTTAAGCGCTCGTGCATAATCAATACTATCTGTTGTTCTTAAAGCAATTTCAAAAAAAGGTTTTGCTAAAATAGCTTTATCCTGTTCCAGATAAGTATCCCCTATATTATTATAATAAGTTAATGTATTTTCTTTTTGAGAGGAGTTAGCTATTGCATGTTTATAATAAGTTATTGCGTCATTATAATTTTTCAGATTTTTTGAGGATATAGCTATAGAATTATAATTTGATGATTTTATTTCTTTAGAAATGCTGTCTTGCTTTTCATATAAAAGTTTTTCAGCTTCAATAGAGCTGGAAATGCTGCCATAATAGTCTCCTTTATTACATTGTATAATAGCTATGTTGGTGATAGCCCGTGCTGCTTCCAAGCTGTCATTTTGTTTTATTAGTTCTTCTTTAGCTTTAGTATAATATATATAAGCAGAATCGATATTTCCTGAATCTCTGCATATTTCTGCTTTCTTTAAATTTAAGTTTTTGGTTTTTATATCATTTTTGATTTTCTCTTTGCAACTAATAAATAGTAAGCAAAAGAAAAGAATAAATTTTTTCACGGTTTTTTTTTCTAATATACAAAAAGGAAGCAATATTAATACTGCTTCCTTTGCTGTTGATTATTAAGGTGTTGGTGGCTTCTGTCCTGTGTTGCCTCCTGTGTCGCCGGGATCTATTCCTTCTCCTACATCAGAGTTTAATACTGTAATAGGTGAATTATTATCGATTGTATTTACGTTATTATTGTTATTAAATGCTAATCCAAGTAGCATTAAAATGAATTGTAGCATGAGTTCAAAAATTTAAAATTGAGACTGTTTTTCTTCCTCTCGTGATTTTTTTACCACGAGCTGTACACGATTGAAAAAGAAGCGCTTCTTTAAATTTTTGGGAAGTGAACCTTCAAAAACGGAGGGAAAACATCTGCTTCCCAACCCGGAGCTTTACCCCCGTTTTATCTGGTAGTTTGAAATTAATTTTGTTTTTAGTTTTTCTTTGTTTATCACTGATTTCTATGGCAAAGAAACAACGAAAAGGACCCGAGGGGGTAGAAAGTTCTTGGAAACTTTTTGGAAACTTTTCCAAAGAATTATTTTAATGGTTTTTGCTCGTTTTAAGGATTTCCGTAATTTATTCTGATAATAATGTTTTATTTTTTTAGCACTAATTTTTATAGTTATGTCAAAGTTTTTATCACAGAAAAAAAAATTGCTTGAAGATGTTTTTAAGAAAGCATCTGAAGAAGCTACAG
>NZ_JALAHD010000303.1 GCF_022712095.1 Chryseobacterium sp.
GGATAAGACTGTTCGCAGGAGTTTTCAGTTTTTTGTTTATAATTAATGTTTTTATCCTTAAAATCCATGTATAAAAGAAATAGAGAGTATTTCTACTCTCTGCTTTATTTTACTCTTCCAGCTTTTCTTTAATATATTTAGCTGTATGGGATTTTTTATTTTTTACAAGATCTTCAGGAGTTCCTGTAAAAACAACTTCTCCACCGTGTTTTCCTGCTTCGGGACCAATATCGATGATATAGTCTGCAGATTTAATAATGTCCGGTTGATGTTCAATAACAATAACTGAATGTCCGAGATCAATGAGTGCCTGCAGAGACTTTAGCAATTTTTGAATATCGTGGAAGTGTAATCCTGTTGATGGCTCATCGAAGATGAAAAGAGTTTTATCAGTCGTTACCCCTTTTACTAAAAATGACGCCAGCTTTACACGTTGAGCTTCACCACCGGAAAGCGTAGAGGAACTTTGTCCCAGCTGTAGATATCCCAAACCTACTTCCTGTAATGGTCTCAGTTTGGTGACGATTTTTTCCTCCTTATTTTCAGTGAAGAATTCTAAAGCTTCATCTACGGTCATATGTAAAATATCAGAGATGTTTTTCTCGTCAAATTTCACTTCTAAAATTTCATGCTTAAAACGTGTTCCTTTACATACTTCACATTCCAGTTCGATATCTGCCATAAACTGCATAGACACATTGATCACTCCTTCGCCTTTACATTCATCACATCTTCCACCGTCGACATTGAAAGAGAAATGTTTGGGTTTATATCCCATCATTTTAGCAACTTTCTGTTTGGCAAATAAGTCTCTGATATCGTCATAAGCCTTTAAATAGGTTACGGGATTAGAACGGGAAGATTTTCCGATAGGATTCTGATCAATAAGCTCAATATTTTTAACCAGCTTTTTAGGAAACTCTACAGAATCATAATCTCCTTTTTTTCCACCCATTCCCAATTGAATCTGAATATCGTTGGTGAGCACTTCTTTCATCAAGGTCGATTTTCCGCTTCCTGATACCCCTGAGATCACCACTAAACTTTCCAGAGGAACATCTACATCAATATTTTTGAGATTATTCTGTCTTGCTCCTTTTATACGAATCCATTCTTTGGGTTTTCTGCGTTTTTCAGGAACTTCAATTTTTAATCTCCCGGTCAGATATTGGGAGGTCAAAGTATCAGCATCCTTCAAATGTTTATAATCTCCTGCGAAAACCAATTCTCCACCCAGATAACCTGCTTCCGGACCGATATCAATAATATAATCCGCGGCTTTCATAACATCTTCATCATGCTCTACGACAATAACCGTATTTCCAAGATCCCGAAGATTTTTCAATACCCCAATTAGATTTTCAGTATCTCTGGAATGAAGACCAATAGAGGGCTCATCCAAAATATAAATGGATCCTACCAGAGAACTTCCTAAGCTTGTTGCCAGATTAATTCTTTGGCTTTCACCACCTGACAGCGTATTGGATGTTCTGTTTAATGTTAAATATCCTAATCCTACTTTTAATAAAAATTCAAGACGGGTAGTGATTTCATAAAGAAGTCTTTTGGCTACATCCTGATCGTACTGAGATAATTTTAATCCTTTTACTAAAGGGAAAAGTTCATCTAGCGGAAGTTCAATAAGAGATTGTATATTATGTCCGTCAATCTTCACCCAGCTGGTTTCTTCTCTTAGACGAAGACCTTCACAGGTTGGGCAAAGTGTTTTCCCTCTGTATCGAGAAAGCATTACACGATATTGTATTTTATACAGGTTTTCTTCAAGCATTTTGAAGAAATTGTTGATGGATGGAAAACTGCTTTTTCCATCCCCTTTCCAAAGATAAGCCCGCTGTTCTTTGGTTAATTGATGATAAGGTTTATGAATAGGAAAATCTCCGGCCTTTTTAATAAAGGATTTTTTCCATTCGCTCATGGTTTCTCCTCTCCATGAAGCCACAGCATCCTCATAAACAGATAATGTTTTATTCGGAACCACCAGATCTTCATCTATTCCGATCACTTTACCGTAACCTTCACAAGTGGGACAGGCTCCATAAGGGTTATTAAAACTGAAAAAATGAACATTGGGTTCAAGAAATTCAATTCCGTCCAGTTCAAATTTGTTGGAAAATTCACGAACTTTACCGGTTTCTATATTTTTGAGTGAACAATATCCTCTTCCTTCGTAAAATGCCATCTGTATGGAATCTGCTAGTCTTTGAAGGAAGTTTTCATCCTCTTCATAAGAAAAACGGTCAATAACAAGATTGATGATCATTCCCTTTTCAGGAGTGAACCCAAAGCTTTCCAGATCTTCGATTCCCGCTACATTTCCATTGATTTCAAGGCGGGTAAATCCTGCTAACTTCAAAATATTTAATGTTTCGGTAAAGTGGGCAAGATCATATTCCAAAGGAGCTGTTAAAAGGAAAGAAGTCTCTTTTTTAGATTCTTTAATGAAGTCTATTACATCCGATACGGAATCTTTTTTTACCTCTTCACCGGAAACCGGAGAATAGGTTCTTCCGATTCTGGCAAATAAAAGCTTCAAATAATCGTAAATTTCTGTAGAGGTCCCTACAGTAGACCGGGGATTGGAAGAGATCACTTTCTGCTGAATAGCAATAGAAGGAGCTAACCCTTTAATATCATCCACTTTCGGTTTTTCCAGTTTCCCTAAAAACTGCCGGGCATAAGAGCTTAAACTCTCCACATACCGTCGCTGCCCCTCAGCATAAATCGTATCAAAAGCCAGAGAAGATTTTCCGCTTCCGGAAACTCCCGTAATCACGATAAGTTTATTCTTAGGGATTAATACATCGATGTGTTTCAGGTTGTTAAGATGTGCATTCTTTACAAAAACCTGTTTCTTTATATCTATATCTGTAGTCAAAGCCATAGTAAAATTAAGACTAACAAAATTACGAATTTATATGGAGTTTTGAACAC
>NZ_JALAHD010000304.1 GCF_022712095.1 Chryseobacterium sp.
ATGAATATTTTATCTATTCTTCAAAAATTAAAATAGTGAAATCTGAAAGTAAATTACTTAGAATTAAATTGAATTATTCACGATCAGAACAATTTCACCTTTTAAAGTTTTACTTTTCGAAAACTCAATTAACTCATTGATTGTTCCTCTTTTAGTCTCTTCAAACTTCTTAGAAATTTCCCTGCTTAAACTTACTTTTGTTTCTTCACCGAAGAACTCTTTGATCTGTTCTAAAGTCGTATTGATCTTATGAGGACTTTCATACAATACAATTGTTTTTTTCTCTTCAGCCAATTGCTTAAGTTTCGTTTGTCTTCCTTTTTTCTGGGGAAGAAATCCGGCAAATAAAAATTCATTATTGGGAAGTCCTGAAACCACTAAAGCAGGAACAAAAGCAGTAGCACCCGGCAGGCATATCATTTCTATCTGATGATCAGAACCGGCTTTAGCCAATAAATATCCCGGATCAGAAATGCCCGGTGTTCCGGCATCAGTGATAAGGGCGATATTCTGTCCGTTCTTCAGGTCAGTAATTACTTTTTCTGTCGCCTGGTGTTCGTTATGTAAATGATAGGATTTTAAAGGTTTTGAAATTTCGAAATGCTTTAAAAGAATTCCTGAGGTCCTGGTATCCTCACACAAAATATAGTCTACTTCTTTCAATACGTTAACTGCTCTGAAAGTCATGTCTTCCAGGTTTCCAACCGGAGTAGGAACAAAATAAAGAATACCGCTCAAAATTATAAGAATTTATTTTCTACCAATAACCACAATCTTTGAGCATATTCATCCACTTTTTTCCAGTTTTTAGCATAATAAAGCTCGCTCAGATATTCTTTGGCATCATCCAGATTTTTGAAACGGTTAAGCTCAGCAACCACTTCATTCAATTCGGATTGGCTTCCTCCGAAGAGTGTTTTTGAAAAAGCAATTCGATCATTCAGATCCAGTCTGAATTCCGGTTTAGCTTTTTCAGCTTCCATAAATTGAGTAGGAACATTAGCTTTAAGAAGACTTCCTGCATCACCAGTTTTTTCAGATGATGAAATGATAGGATTTTCTCTTTCCAAAGGATCATCATCAAATAAAGTCTGAATATTTTTCAATCCTTTAATATGAGACAGCTTTATTCTTTTCTCATGATTATACTCGTCCTGCTCTTCAAAACTTTCCTCTGAAGCAGGTCTTTCCCTTTCCACCGGATCATGAGTATTTTCTATTTCAACTATTTTTCTTTTTTCATTTTCTTCGGAAAGAATAACTTCTGCTTGTTTTTTCTCAGTTCGTACTTCATCTTTAATTTCACTAATAATGCCTCCCACATTGGATGTATCGGTTATCATTTCCCCTTGTCCCATACTAAATTTTGAAGAGACAGGCTGTTCTTCATTTTCTTCCGAAAGAATAATCTCCTCCTGCTTTTCTTCAATTTGAGCTTCATCTTCAATCTCACTGATAAGATTTTCCATATTGGAAGTATCAGTTACCATCTCCCCTTGTTCCACACTAAATTTTGAGGAAATAAACTGTTCTTCACTTTCTTCAATTAAAAATTCTTCCTCCAGAATTTCATCTTCTGACAATACTGCTAAACTTTCCGGCTCTGAAATTTCAGGACTGACTTCTGCTTTCTGCTCAAACCGCTCCTGAATTTCCTGTTCTTCAAAAGAATTACTCACAGCTTCCCGGTCATCAGAAATCTCATTTTCAAATTCATCGATTTCATTCAGCTGATTGGTAAAAAGAACTTCTTCTTCTATAATTTCTGAAGCTGTATTTTGGTCTTCCGAATAATCGCTTTCAACAAGGACAGATTCTGATTCTGTACTAATCTCAATATTCTCATTTTCAGCAGACTCATTCTCTTGATGATTGGTAAAGTCATTCTCATTTTCATCAATTTCATTGAGCTCATTGTTAAATATGGCTTCTTCTTCAATAACTTCATTACCTAAATCCTGATTTTCCGCTTCTTCATGAATCATTGAAACCTCATCCTGATTATCAATATTTTGAGATATATTATCCGGAATAAAATACTCAATATTTCTTTCAAGCAGTTTCAAAAAAGAGATTCTGTTGGCAAGCTCATCCACCAAATCCTGCTTAGAAAGTAATTCATCTACATTATTTATTTTGTCCAGAATATCTATGATATTCTTGGATTCAAAAAAAATCTTTTCCTTTAAATCTTGAATGTTTTGCATATAAGAATCTTGTTAAAAATTGCTTACTTTTGATGTTGAAATATTACGGCTAATTTAACAAATGTTTTTAGAAAATACAATTAATCATTCCAAACAAAGCGGTTGGATGGAAGTTATTTGTGGCTCAATGTTTTCCGGAAAAACCGAAGAGTTGATCAGGAGGCTGAGAAGAGCAGAAATGGCGGGGCAGAATGTGGAAATTTTTAAACCAAAGACGGATACAAGATATTCAGAAGAGGATGTAGTTTCTCATAATCAGAATAAAATTCGCAGTACCGCAGTGGAAAATCCCAATGAAATTATCTTGTTGGGATCGAATTGTGATGTCGTAGGAATCGATGAAGCTCAGTTTTTTGATGAAAGTATTGTAGATGTTGCCAATCAATTAGCCAATAGTGGAATAAGAGTTGTTATAGCTGGATTGGATATGGACTTTTTAGGGCGTCCTTTCGGGCCTATGCCCAATTTGATGGCTACCGCCGAATACGTTACAAAAGTACATGCCATATGTAAAAGAACAGGTAACCTGGCCAATTATTCCATGAGAACTTCTTCAGGAAATAATTTGGTAGAGCTCGGAGAAACAGAAAGTTATGAAGCAGTAAGCCGCAGGGTTTTTATTGATGAAGTACTTTCAAAAAAGAAATAATAAGAAATCATTTAGTTGATTACTGACTTATGAATTATACAGTTAAAGAAATTGCAGCCATCACCAACGCTCAAATTATTGGTGATAAAGATTTACTTATCAAAAATATAGCTTTTGATAGCAGAATTATTTATTCAACAAAAAATACAGCGTTCATTGCAATTAACACTAAGAAAAATTCGGGAGAAAAATTTATTGAAGCTGCTATTGACAGAGGAATTCAAATTATTATTTCAGAACATCAGTATCCGCAGTTTGAGGGAGTAACCTGGATCATTGTGGAAAATTCAATAGATTTTTTGCAGGAACTCGCCCGATATCATTTCGAAAATTCTCATTTAAAATCAGTAGGAATTACAGGAAGTAACGGAAAAACAATTCTTAAAGAATGGCTTTACCAATGTCTGTGGAATGAATTTCCTACTGTAAAAAGTCCGAAAAGTTTTAATTCTCAAATCGGTCTTCCTCTTTCCCTTCTCCAAATTAATGATAACCACAAGCTGGGAATCTTTGAGGTCGGAATTTCCAAACCTGCAGAAATGCAGAAGCTAGAGCATATCTTTCATCCTCAGATCGGATTGCTTACCCACATAGGAACCGCGCATGCTGCTAATTTCCAATCCGAAGAAGAACTGATTGACGAAAAAATAAAACTTTTTAAAGATTCGGAAATCATTATTTATAATGGAGATAATGATTTGGTAAACAGTAAAATAAAAAGCTTATATTCAAGTAAAAAACTGGTATCATACGGACTTAAGGATATCAATGAGGTCTTCATCAAAAATAACAAAGACGAAAAGATAACGGTAAAATACTTTGATGATGAACTTCAGTTTCCGGTTCACCAAAGAGATGAAGCTACTTTAACCAATGCTTTAGCACTGATAACCGTTTTAAAACAATTAGGAATTGAAAATGACAGGATCATTGAAAAAATAAATGCTCTGAAAGCTGTTGAAATGAGACTGGAAGCCATTGAAGGATCAAAAAACAATATCATTATCAATGATTCTTTTAATCTGGATATGGATTCCCTTAAAACGGCCCTTCAATTCTTAAATGAATATAATAAACCTAAAAAATCTCTTATCTTAACTGATATTGTAGGTGCCAAATCAGATTCCAGAGATTTATATGAAGAAGTTTCGGAACTCGTAAACGAGCAGAATTTTGACTCCGTATTTTTAATAGGCAGTGATATCACCCAATACGGTAATCTTTTCAAATCTAAAACCTTTACATTCAATGATACTAATGAACTTATTGATAGTAAAAGACTTAATGAAATAGAAAATCAGATTATTTTATTAAAAGGAGCTCGTAAATTTGAAATAGAAAAAGTTAAAGATATCCTGGAGCTCAGAAAACATGATACTGTCCTGGAAGTTAATCTAAATGCAATCCTTCACAATATCAATTACCATAAATCTTTACTGAAACCCGGAACTAAAATGATGGCCATGGTAAAAGCCAATGCTTATGGCTTGGGAAGCTACCAGATCTCTGAATTTCTTCAGCATCATCATATTGATTACCTTGGAGTAGCTATTGCCGATGAAGGCGTTGAACTTCGTAAAAAGGGAATTACCACTCCTATTGTGGTAATGAATCCTGAACAGCATAGCTATGAATCTATCATAGAATACAATCTGGAACCGGAAATTTATAGTTTCAGGGTATTGGAATTATTTTATGAAGCTGTTCAAAAATCAGGATATGATAAAAAATTTCCTATCCACATCAAGCTTGAGACAGGAATGCATCGCCTTGGTTTTAAAGACTTTGAATTAGATCAGTTAAGTGAAACATTAAGCAATAAGAATCTTAAGGTTCAAAGTATTTACAGCCATTTATCGTCTTCAGATATGCCGGGTGAAAAAGAATTTACTTTGAAACAGCTGGATACTTTTAATAAAAACTCCAATTACTTAATTGAAAAATTAGGCTATACTCCTATACGTCATATTTTAAATTCATCAGGAATTACAAATTATACTGATAATCAATATGATATGGTAAGAATTGGAATTGGAATGCTTGGTGAATCTTCCAATCCGGATATCCAGAAACAGCTGCAGTCCTGTGTAAGTTTCAAAACGGTAATTTCTCAGATATCCCAGGTAGAAACCGGTGAATCGGTTGGTTACAGCAGACGTTATAAAACAGATCATAATACTAAAATAGCAACTGTTCCTGTAGGATATGCTGATGGAATCCCAAGATTAATCGGTAATCAGGTAGGAAATGTAGGAATTAATAAAACTCTTGCTCCTATTGTAGGAAATGTATGCATGGATATGATGATGATCAATGTAGACAATATAGCGAATGTACAAGAAGGAGATACAGTAACTATTTTTAATGCCAAACCAAGCTTAAAAGAATTTGCAGAATACTGCAAAACCATCACATATGAAGTATTAACGTCCATATCACCCCGTGTAAAGCGAATCTATATAAAAGATTAATATGAAAAAAATCCTGTTCCTTTTATTCTCATTTCAACTGCTTTTATTTCATTCCCAGGTAAAAGAGGGTCTTGTAATTCCCAAAAATCCAAAAATCGGACTTTCACTGGCCGGTGGAGGTGCTAAAGGTTTTTCCCATGTAGGAGTTTTGAAGGTTCTGGATTCGTTAGGCGTAAAAGTGGATTATATTTCAGGGACCAGTATGGGAGCTATTGTAGGCGGGCTCTATGCTTCCGGATATACAGGAAAAGATATTGAAAAAATAGTGATGGATACCGATTTTTATTCTCTCATTATGGATCCCAAATCCCGTCAGGAAAGTACATTTTTTAATAAAACAGTGGATAAATATATCCTTTCCATTCCCCTAAAAAACGGAAAGGTAACTTTACCTTCCTCTATAAGTACCGGACAGAAAAATGTATATCTTCTTAAAGAGCTTTTCAAAAACGTATCCAATATTCAGGATTTCTCCCAGCTGCCGATACCTTTTATGTGTGTAGCGACCAATCTTGAAAGCGGAAATATGCAGATATTTGAAAAGGGAGACCTTGTACAATCCATTATGGCAAGCTCTGCTTTCCCTTCTTTGATGGATCCTGTTAAAATTGGTGACAGTATTTATATAGATGGAGCTATGACCGTTAACTATCCCTCAAAACCCTTAAAAGATAAAGGAATCGATATTGTTATAGGTGTAGATTTAAATCAGGATCTATCCACAAGAGAAGACCTTAATAACATCATTGCTATTCTTAATCAGGTTATTGATTTCGGTATCCAGAAAGATACAAGAAAACAGTATAAATATACGGATATCAATATCAAGCCTAACCTCAAAGGAATGTCTGCCACAAGCTATGATGAAAAGAAAAAAATCCTTGACAGCGGATATGCAGAAGGTTTAAAATATGCTTCTATATTGAATGAACTGCCTAAACGTTCATTTGACCGTCTCAGACAAGCTGTAAATCCAATATATTCCAACGTATATAAGATTGATAGTCTAGCACTGATTGGCGGGAAAATTTATGGGAAAAACTATGTTCTGGGAAAAATGGGTTTACGCTTCCCTTCTATGCAGACTTATGGAAGCATCAATAAAAAAATAGACAGGCTTATTGCCACCAACAATTATCGTTTTATCAATTACGATATTGTTCCTGAAAATGATGCTAATTATCTGAAATTATACGTAACGGAGGATGAAACTCGCCATTTTTTAAAAGTTGGATTGCATTATGATGAAGTTTTTAAGACAGGTTTATTACTTAATTATTCTGCAAAAAGGCTTTTATTTAAAAATACCAACCTTTCATTAGATGTAGTGGTTGGTGACAAACCACGATATTATTTCAATTATTTTATAGATAACGGATATATTCCGGGATTTGGAATTTATTCATCAGGAATGGATTTTGATATTAAAAACAATGAAAATAATACACTGGAGACATGGAGACATCTGCGGAATGAAGCTTATATTCAATCTGTATGGAAAGACAAATTTGCTGTAGGAGGAGGAATAAGCTATGATTATTTTGAATCCAATATCAATGGTGATAATGAAAATTACAGTAGGTATTTAAATCCTTATGTTTTTCTTAAAAGTGATACCCAAAATGATAAAGATTTTCCTACAAAAGGATTTTATTTAGCTGCTGAGGGAAAACTTATAGATCTTCTCAGCTCAGAAGTTCAGGATAAGCCGGTACAGATTAAAGCAGATATTAAAATTAATATTCCCTTATCCAGACAATTTACTTATCGTTTGAATTTATATGGAGGAATAACTATTGGCGAAGAATTACCTAATTTCTATCAATTCAGATTAGGAGGAATATTCGAACAGAACGTTGCTAACTTTAAAAGATTGGGAGGTTTTTATTTTGCCCAGCTTAACACTAACAATGTTGTCTTAATTTCCAATGATCTGCAGTTTAAATTTAATAAGAATTATTTTTTAACCGGTAATTTTTCATTTGCCAATCTTTCCAATGACATCAGTTTTGAAGATGCAGCAAAACTTAATTATAGCTCCGTAGGAATTACCGCAGGTTATAAATCTCCTTTCGGACAAATAAAAATTAATTTCAGTCACTCACTCAGAGATAATCAAACAGGAATATTCAGTGTAATTTTAGGGCACTGGTTTTAAAACAATGATACAATTCTTTTACGAAAACTTACCGGAATCTGTCAATACAGATTATATAAAATGGATGGAAAATATTATTCTTTCCGAAGATAAAAAACTGGGCGAACTTAATTATATATTCTGTGATGATGAATATTTATTAAAAATAAACCAGGATTACCTACAGCACGATTATTATACAGACATTATAACTTTCGACTATGTAAAAGGTAAAACCATAAGCGGAGAGATTTTCGTATCTTTGCAGCGCATTTCAGACAACGCTTCTACCCTATCTAAAAATTATGAAGAAGAATTAAAAAGAGTTCTTGCCCATGGCATACTTCACTTATGCGGATATAAAGACAAAACTAGGGAAGAAGAGAAAGAAATGAGGTATAAAGAAGATTTTTATTTAAATAAATTTAGAGAGAATTTTAGCTAATGTTTCACGTGAAACATTTAAAGTTAAGTTCAAATCTATATCACAAAAATTTCAGAAAATGATTTCAGAAATATATGATGTAATAGTAGTAGGTGCAGGTCATGCGGGATGTGAAGCTGCTGCTGCTGCTGCTAATCTAGGATCAAAAACACTGCTTGTTACCATGAACATGCAGACTATCGGACAAATGAGTTGTAACCCAGCAATGGGAGGTATCGCCAAAGGACAGATCGTAAGAGAGATAGATGCAATGGGTGGCTATTCCGGTATTGTAGCCGATAAATCAGCTATACAGTTCAAGATGCTTAACCTTTCAAAAGGCCCTGCCATGTGGTCTCCAAGAACTCAAAATGACAGAATGTTATTTGCAGAAGAATGGCGCCTTGCTCTTGAAAATACCCCCAATCTTGATTTCTTTCAAGATATGGTTAAACAGCTTATTGTAGAAAATAATAAAGTAACAGGAGTCATAACTTCTCTTGGAATTGAGATAAAAGCTAAGTCTGTAGTTCTTACCAATGGTACTTTTCTTAATGGCTTAATCCATGTTGGAGATAAACAATTAGGTGGAGGAAGAATGGGTGAACCCAGAGCATTTGGAATTACGGAGCAACTCGTTTCTTTAGGTTTTGAAGCCGGAAGAATGAAGACAGGAACTCCTCCCCGGGTAGATGGAAGAAGTCTCGATTACTCTAAAATGGAAGAACAAAAAGGTGATGAGAACCCTCAAAAGTTCAGCTATCTTGATACGCCTAAATTAACCCAGCAAAGAAGTTGTCATATAACTTATACAAACGAAGCTGTACATGATATCTTAAGATCAGGCTTTGACAGAAGCCCTATGTTCAATGGGACAATACAAAGTTTAGGACCAAGATACTGCCCGAGTATAGAAGATAAAATCAATCGTTTTGCCGAGAGAACAAGACATCAGCTATTTGTAGAACCTGAAGGATGGAAAACAATAGAAATCTATGTAAATGGTTTCAGCTCTTCCCTGCCTGAAGACATCCAGATCAAAGCAATGAAAATGATTCCCGGATTTGAAAATGTAAAAGTTTTCAGACCTGGTTATGCTATTGAATATGACTACTTCCCTCCTACTCAGTTAAAACATACTTTAGAAACAAAACTGATTGAAAATTTATATTTTGCAGGACAGATTAATGGTACTACAGGTTATGAAGAAGCAGCAGGACAGGGATTAATAGCGGGAATAAATGCTCATAATAAAGTTCACGAAAAAGATGAATTTATTCTCAACAGAGATGAAGCTTATATAGGTGTGCTCATTGATGATCTTATCACAAAGGGAACAGAGGAACCTTACAGAATGTTTACTTCCCGTGCCGAATATAGGTTATTATTAAGACAGGACAATGCAGATATCAGACTTACTGAAAAAGCTTATAAATTAGGTTTAGCTAAAGAAGAGAGACTAAAAAGAGTTGAAGAGAAAGTAGCTAAAAGTGAAGAACTTGAAACCTTTCTTCGGGAAACATCTTTAAAACCGGGTATTATCAATCCTATACTGGAAACTATTGAAAGTAATCCTGTAGACCAGGCTTATAGGGCAGCACAGTTTCTTACCCGCCCTAATATGACACTGGAAAAGCTTGAAAATATAGAAATAATAAAAGAAGTAGCTTCTCAGTTTGATACCGAAGTAAGAGAGCAGGCTGAAATCAATATTAAATACAAAGGCTATATTGAAAAGGAAAAAGAAAATGTAGCTAAACTGAATCGCCTGGAAAATATTAAAATTCCTGAAGATTTCGACTATATGAAGCTTACAAGCCTTTCTGCAGAAGCAAAGCAAAAAATGAATAACGTAAGACCTAAGACTATTGCACAAGCTGGTAGGATAAGCGGAGTATCTCCTGCAGATATCAATGTCTTATTAGTCTATTTAGGAAGATAAAATTAAATATGTTTCACGTGAAACATTTAAACAATAAAAAAGAAAATTAAGATATTTATGAACGTTATTAAAACCCATGAATATCTTAATTTTTAATTTGAAAAAGATATACGCTAATGAAAATTAAAGATCATTTTCTTTCACAGGAAACATTTGAAATTAAAGAAACAGAAACCAAAGGAGTTTTTAAAACCTCCCCTATTCCATCAAATATTTCTAAATATTATGAAAGTGAAGATTATATTTCTCATCACCAGGATTCCGGAAGTTTGAAAGAAAAGATATATAAATTCTTGCAATCTTTCAATCTCAGGTATAAAAAAAACATCCTTCTGGATAGAATTAAAAGAGGAGCTAAAGTTTTAGATTATGGATGTGGTGCCGGAGAATTTGTAAGATTCATTGAAAATGATTTTGAAACATTAGGATTTGAGCCTGATCCTGATGCAAGAAAAGCAGCGCAAAATAAAATTACAAAAGCAAAAATTATTGATGATATTTCTATCATAGAAAATCAAAGTTTAGATGCTATTACTTTATGGCATGTTTTCGAACATATAGAAAATCAAAATGAAATGCTTGAAATCTTTCACAGTAAATTAAAAGAGAAAGGACTTATTATTATTGCCGTTCCCAACCCTACTTCTTATGATGCAAAACACTACAAAGAATATTGGGCCGCCTATGATGTTCCAAGACACATTTATCATTTTTCTAAAAAAGGAATGGAAAATCTCATTTCACAAAATCCGGATTGGAAAATGAGAAAAATAAAACCACTAGTCCTTGATTCATTTTATATTTCTATGCTAAGCGAAAAATATAAGAAATCACCTCTTTTTTGGTTTAAAGCAACCATCTACGGATCAATTTCGAACATAAAAGCCCTTTTTTCGAACGAATTTTCAAGTTTGATATACATTATCGAAAAAAGATAGAAAATCGATTTTAAAGGTATTTCTGAAAGTCAATTTTCATCAATTTTGAAC
>NZ_JALAHD010000305.1 GCF_022712095.1 Chryseobacterium sp.
ATCATAAACAGTATAGTTTTTATTAATGGATTCATATTTAATAAATTGTAAATCAATATTTTATGTTTGATTATTGTTTTTTACTATTGAAAATATAATATTAATAGATTTTAATTATGACGTGTAGGTTATAATTTTGCTGTGTCAAAAGAGGATAATTTAATAGCATTAATCAGATATTAAAAAATTGAACTAAAATGGAAAAAAATTCAAACGACATCAGTAAGTGCCCGTTTCATAACGGAACGATGAGCCAAAATCAGACAGTAGCTGGTGAAGGAACACAAAATCATGATTGGTGGCCCAATCAGTTAAGAGTTGATATTTTACGTCAGCATTCTTCTTTATCGAATCCAATGGATAAAGATTTTGATTATGCTAAAGCTTTTAAAAGTTTAGATCTTGAAGCTGTTAAAAAAGACCTTCGTGCTTTAATGACGGACTCTCAGGACTGGTGGCCTGCGGATTTTGGACATTATGGTCCTTTATTTATCCGTATGGCGTGGCACAGTGCCGGTACCTACAGGGTAAATGACGGAAGAGGGGGTGCCGGACAAGGGCAGCAACGTTTTGCTCCGCTGAACAGCTGGCCTGATAATGTGAGTCTTGATAAAGCCAGAAGATTAATATGGCCGATCAAACAAAAATATGGTAATAAAATATCTTGGGCGGACCTTATTGTTCTTACAGGAAATGTAGCATTGGAGTCCATGGGATTTAAAACTTTTGGATATGCCGGAGGTCGTGCTGATGTATGGGAGCCTGATCAGGATGTATATTGGGGAAGTGAAAAAACATGGTTAGCAGATAGCCATGATCCACAGAGTCGTTACTCAGGAAATAGAGATCTTGAAAATCCATTGGCGTCCGTACAGATGGGATTGATTTATGTAAATCCTGAAGGACCGGATGGAAATCCTGATCCTGCAGCTGCTGTGAAAGATATCCGTGATACTTTCGGACGTATGGCTATGAATGATGAGGAAACCGTTGCTTTGATAGCAGGAGGACATACTTTTGGGAAAACTCACGGTGCAGGTCCTGCTGAAAATGTGGGAAAAGAACCTGAAGCTGCTGGTCTTGAAGAGCAAGGTTTAGGATGGAGCAGTACTTATGGAACAGGAAAAGGTCATGATGCTATTACAAGTGGACTGGAAGTTACCTGGTCTAAAACCCCTACACAGTGGAGTAACAGTTTCTTTGAAAACCTGTTTGAGAATGAGTGGGAATTGACGAAAAGTCCGGCGGGAGCTCATCAATGGGTGGCTAAAAGTCCTGAAGAAAGTATTCCGGATGCATTTGACCCAGCTAAAAAACACAGGCCTACCATGCTTACTACTGACCTTGCATTGTTGGCTGATCCTGAGTATAAAAGAATATCAAGACATTTCTATGAGAATCCTGATGCCTTTGCAGATGCTTTTGCCCGTGCATGGTTTAAGTTGACTCATAGAGATATGGGACCTCGTTCACGTTATTTAGGACCGGAAGTGCCACAGGAAGAATTGATCTGGCAAGACCCTGTTCCTGCTGTTGATTATGAGTTAGTGGATGCTAATGATATTGCTTCTTTAAAATCTAAAATATTGGCTTCCGGATTAAGTATTTCAGAATTGGTTTCTACAGCTTGGGCTTCTGCATCTACATTCAGAGGAAGTGATAAAAGAGGAGGTGCTAATGGAGCGAGAATCCGTTTAGAGCCTCAGAAAAACTGGGAAGTGAATAATCCGGCTCAATTGCAAAAGGTATTAAAAGTATTGGAAGGAATTCAGAATGAGTTTAATAATCAGGCAGGTAATAAAAAAATATCATTGGCGGATCTTATCGTTTTAGCCGGGACAGCTGCTGTTGAAGAAGCTGCAAAAGCTGCCGGAAATGCTATTTCTGTATCATTTGCACCAGGACGTACAGATGCAAGCCAGGAACAGACAGATATTGAAGCTATGGGCTATTTGCAACCTCTGGCAGACGGATTCCGTAATTACCTGAAAAGAAAATATGTATCGTCCACAGAATCTTTATTAATTGATAAAGCTCAACTTTTAACCCTTACAGCACCTGAATTAACGGTATTGATCGGAGGATTAAGAGCTCTGAACGCCAATTATGATGGGTCTAAGCACGGTATATTTACACAACGCCCAGGAGTTCTTACCAATGACTTCTTTGTTAATCTTTTAGATATGGGAACCAAATGGAAAGCTATTTCTGATGATCAGGAATTATATGAAGGGACAGACAGAGCTACAGGTGAGAAAAAATGGACGGCTACTCGTGCAGATCTTGTCTTCGGATCGAATGCAGAACTGAGAGCGGTGGCGGAAGTCTATGGAAGCTCCGACAGTCAAGCGAAGTTTGTAGAAGATTTTGGCAAAGCATGGACTAAAGTAATGAATCTGGATAGATTTGATTTAGCTTAGTTTATTATATTATAAAAACACAAATGATGTAAAAAAACAGCCCCTTTTTTAGGGGTTGTTTTTTTACTTTATGAGGATGCTTATTGTATCTTTTCTGTGTATTCTAAATAATAAACCCTTATCTTTGCAAAAAAATTGAGCTCCAAAAGTTGGAGAAACTCATTAATAATTAATTTATTAAACATTTTTTTATGTCAAATATCGTTGCCATTGTCGGGCGTCCTAACGTAGGAAAATCCACCCTGTTTAATCGTTTATTGGAAAAAAGAGAAGCTATCGTAGACTCTACGGCTGGTGTTACCCGTGATCGTCATTATGGGAAATCAGATTGGAATGGAGTTGAGTTTACAGTGATTGATACGGGAGGATATGATGTAGGGACCGATGATGTTTTTGAAGAGGAGATCCGTAAGCAGGTCCAGTTAGCAGTGGATGAAGCTACTTCTATTATTTTCATGATGAATGTTGAAGAAGGACTTACTGACACGGATCATGAGATTTATGAACTTCTGAGAAGATCAAATAAACAGGTTTATATTGTTATTAATAAAGTGGATTCTTCAAAAGAAGAACTTCCGGCAACAGAATTTTATCAGCTTGGAATCGAAAAATATTATACACTTTCATCCGCAACCGGATCAGGAACAGGAGATCTATTAGATGATATCGTTAAAGATTTTCCAACCACTGATTATAAAGATCCTTTTGAAGGTTTGCCAAAAATTACAATTGCAGGACGTCCCAATGTAGGGAAATCTACAATGACGAATGCTTTGCTGGATGATGAAAGAAATATTGTAACAGATGTCGCGGGAACTACAAGAGACAGTATCCAGAGTCTTTATAATAAATTCGGTCATGAATTTGTTTTGGTGGATACAGCAGGAATGCGTAGGAAATCCAAAGTAAATGAGGATTTGGAATTTTATTCTGTGATGCGTTCTGTGCGTGCAATAGAAAATTCAGATGTTGTTATTATCATGGTAGATGCTACTCAGGGTTGGGAATCTCAGGATATGAACATTTTCGGAATTGCACAGAAAAACAGAAAAGGAATCGTGATATTGGTGAACAAATGGGATCTTATAGAAGATAAGAAGACCAATACCATGAGGGATTTTGAAAAAGCGATCAAAGATAAGATCGGTCAGTTTCAGGATATCCCCGTATTATTTGTTTCCGCATTAACCAAGCAGAGGATTTTGAAAGCAGTGGAAACTGCAATGGACGTTTATGAGGCACGTAAAAAGAAAATTAAAACTTCAAAACTGAATGAAGTAATGCTTCCTATCTTTGAAAATACACCTCCTCCGGCTATTAAAGGAAAATATATCAAAATCAAATATTGTGTCCAGCTTCCTACGCCGTCACCTCAGTTTGTGTTCTTCTGTAATCTGCCTCAATATGTAAAAGAACCTTATAAAAGGTTTACGGAAAATCAGTTAAGAAAAGAATTCGGTTTTACCGGAGTTCCTATAGAAATATATTTCAGACAAAAATAAAATGATCCCTTTTAGAAATTTTCTAAGAGGGATTTTATTCATTATACAATCAGTAAAAAGTTTTCAGATAATGGTAACAGAGCTTTCAAAACAATTTTCTTTAGTTAATTCATGGATTAATGAACTCCGTAATGTTGATATTCAGCATGATCGTATGCGTTTTCGCAGAAATATGGAGCGTATTGGTGAAGTAGCAGCTTTTGAAATAAGTAAAGGATTGGCTCAGAAAGAAGTTGAAATCCAGACACCTTTAGATAAAATAAAAGTTCAGGAAATTGCTGTTCAACCGGTTATAACTACTATTTTAAGAGCTGGGGTTCCGTTGTTCGAAGGAATTCTGAATTATTTTGACAGGGCAGATTGCGGATTTGTAGCTGCTTATAGGAAGCATGATGCCAATGATTACTTTTCAATCAAACAGGATTATCTTACCTGTCCAAGTATAGAAGGAAGACCTTTGGTCGTTGCAGATCCTATGCTGGCCACAGGAGCATCATTAATTGAGGCTATTAAAGACCTGCTTACCCATGGAAAGCCTACACAATTACATATTGTAGCTGCAATTGCATCCAGACAAGGTATTGAAACTATTTCAAAAGCCTATCCTGATGCGGAAATCTGGGCAGGTGTTATTGATCCGGATTTAACATCAAAAGGCTATATTACTCCCGGATTGGGAGATGCCGGAGATTTAAGCTATGGAGAAAAGCTTCAGAGATAAAGTATTTTTTATATATCCATTGCCATTACAAGAATACTGATTCTGTTATTTCCTGCTTTTAAAATTTCCCAGGAGATAGAGGCTAATGTGTTTCCGGTAGTAAAGACGTCATCGATTAAAAGAATGTGTTTTCCTGAAATATTAGAGTTTAAAGAAAATATATTTTTGGTTTCTAAGCGAAGTTTTTTATTCTTAAGAGCCTGAGCTTTAGAATAATGATTTCTCTTTAAAAGCTTATGACTATAGGGGATGTTGTAAAAATCAGATAAAGTTTCCGTAAATAAATGAAGCTGGTTATATCCTCTTTGCTTCTGCTTTTTAGGATGAAGGGGAACACTTGCCAGAAGATCGGGTTTTTCATGATCGAAGTTCAGTCGTTCCGTAGTCCATTCTGCTAAGGTTTTTCCAACTTTTTCCCTGTCTTTATATTTGAGTTCATGAATGAGTTCCCTGCTGACATCCTTTTCCTCAAATCGTAATAAGGCATACGCATTTTCAACGGGAAATAAGAGACTGCATTTTTCCTTGAGAATATTAGATTCAGAATAACTGAAATGAGTAAAGTGAATTTGGGAGAAGCATAGATTGCAAACTATATATTCAGCATCAATAAGTCTGTTGCAATGTATGCAACGGTGGGGAAATAAAATATCGAGTATCATTTGTGTTTGGTGTTTTAATTGGGTTTTATAAATTTTCTTTCCGTATTTTTTCTATACCATTTTTCATATTAAGATTAAACTGTTCTTTTTCCAGTCTTGAAGGAGGAGCCTGTCTCACTTCGCATTCTGCAATGCTGCATGATTCACAGGTAACGCCTACGTTGATAGTTCTCAGGGTAGGAGATTTTATAAAATTTATTTTCTTAATCGTCTGGGAGTTCAGTAAAACGCCTAAACAATAACTTCTGTTACTTCCGTCTGAAAAAGGATTTCTCTGAGAAGTGGATATTACCAGATAGCTTATTCCCTGATCTTTATAGTGAGAAATCTGGGCATCGGTTAATGTCTCATTTTCCTTGAGATGGTGCAGGTTTTTTACAGCGATCCACCTTCTGCAGTAATGTTCATTCATAGCATTGGCATGGGGAGCCTGCTGATGGTTAAGATGGAGCTCTTTTAGAATCTGTATTTTATCGGAGTTCTTCTTCTTGACCAGACATAAATAAAACACATCCTTAATTCCAAGTTCTGAAGACAGGATATTTGTCAGACGGTAATAAAATGTTTCAGGAGAATGAGTGAAGCTGTTAATAAGATTGGCGAATTTTTCAGGTTCCCATTTATTGTGAAGGAAAAACTCGGAAATATTCTCTGTGATCTGTCCTTTAGTAATAAGTAGGGCACCGGCAAAATAAGAAGCATAAAAATTATTAAGAATCTCCTCGAAACTTCCGAAATCTAACCACGAATAAGTATGTGGCCGGTTTTTGAGCTCAAGTACATTGAAGCCGATCTCTTTAGCCAGAATAAATGTCTTCTGATCCTTTTCCAGCTTGTTGTTCATGAGAAGTAGTAGTTTCTCAGGAATAAACAATGAACGAAGTTCACCTAAAGCTCCGTATTTTTCAAAATCTTCCGATTGGATAGTGTAGTGAAATTTTTCAGTGAGAATACTTTCAAGAGCTTCGGTTTTTAGATTCTTCTTAAGTTTTAAAGAGTTTTCATGGGCAAATGAAATAACTTTTTCTTCGATTTCCGGGAAATAATTGTCATACAATTCCTGAAAAGATCTCAAAACTGCAAAATAAAAACGTTCTTTTCCTAAATTATAATTCTTGGAAATTTCTATCAGGGCATTAATAAAAGCCGTTACCTTTTTGGGAGCGTCACTGATAATACTGATCAGGTTACTTTTATTGATTCCAAACAATTCTAAAGGAATCTCCTTGAAAAAATCAGATTGTAAGATTTCGTTAAAAGGAGCCATGCTTTTATCGAGTTTCGTTGAAACGAGATCATCAAAAGTACACTTTAGGGCATCAGAAAGCTGAATGATCTTATCATGCTTAGGATATTTCTTTCCGTTTTCGATTTCATTCAGGTAAGATTTTGATAAACCGGTTTTGGAAGCCAAGTCCTGTAAAGACCAGTTTTTTCGTTGTCTTTGCTGTTTTAGCTTAAGCCCAAAAATCGTTTTGATAAAGTCACTTTCCGGATTCATAATTCAAATATAATTAAATGATTGCGATTATTCGCATAATATTTTTTTTAAATTAATTAGCGAACGTTCGCTAATTGTGAAAATTTTTATTTATGTTTGTGATATCAAGTTATTCAAAATTAGGTGTATGGAAACTAAAAACCGCTTACAAGTAAAGGCAGAATACAAGTTTGGAGAAGTTTTTAATCAAGAATTAACAGATTTTTTAACAGAGCTTCATCAGGAATTTAATGCCAGAAGAATTGAACTTTTAGATAAAAGGAGAAAAAATCAATCCTTTTTTGATCAGGGGAATTTACCTTCCTTTTTGAAAGAAACTGAAGAAATCCGAAATAAAGATTGGTCGTGTGCAGGACTTCCGGAAGATCTTTTAGATAGAAGAGTAGAAATTACTGGTCCTGTGGATCGTAAAATGATCATTAATGCCCTTAATTCCGGAGCTTCCACTTTTATGGCAGATTTTGAAGACAGTAATTCCCCGACATGGAAAAATTGTATGGAAGGACAAATCAATCTTACTGATGCCATTAACAGGGAGATAGATTTTACGAATGAGCAGGGAAAAGCTTACCGGCTTAATGATAAGACTGCTGTCCTTCTCATCAGACCCAGAGGATTGCATTTACCGGAAAAGAATATTCATATAGATAATGAAGAAGCTTCCGGTTCCTTGATCGATTTTGGAATTTATTTTTTCAGAAATGCAGAAAAACTGATCCAAAGAGGGAGTGGTCCTTATTTCTATCTGCCTAAATTAGAACATTATGAAGAAGCAAGATGGTGGAATGATGTCTTTGTTTTTGCTCAGAATTATTTGGGAGTCCCACAGGGAACCATAAAAGCTACGGTTCTGATAGAAACAATAACTGCATCTTTTCAGTTAGATGAAATTTTATATGAATTAAAAGATCACAGTGCAGGATTGAATTGTGGAAGATGGGATTATATCTTCTCTTATATTAAAAAATTCAGGAATTTACCGGAGTTTGTAGTTCCCGATCGTGATCAGGTAACAATGATTTCACCTTTTATGGCAGCTTATTCTAAAAGGGTAATTGAAATCTGCCATAAGAGAAATGTTCATGCTATTGGAGGAATGGCAGCTCAGATTCCTGTGAAAAATGATAATGAAGCTAATACGGTGGCCTTTAATAAAGTAAAAGCAGATAAGGAAAGAGAAGTGAAAAATGGACATGACGGAACCTGGGTAGCCCATCCGGGGCTGGTATCCGTGGCAAAAGATATTTTTGATCAATATATGCCTTCTCAGAATCAGATTGATAAAAAATTTAATTATCAGATTAAAGAGTCTGATCTATTGGAAATACCAAAAGGAGAAATTACTGAAAATGGAGTTAGGAAAAATATCAATGTTGGAATTCTCTATTTGGAAAGCTGGTTGATGGGTATTGGAGCAGCAGCAATTTACAATCTTATGGAAGATGCGGCAACTGCTGAGATTTCAAGGACACAGATCTGGCAGTGGCTGAAAAATAAGGCTTCATTGAATGATGGCAGAAGACTGGTGAGAGAAATGGTTCTGGAATGGGAAGAGGAAGAAATGAAGAATATTGAAAACTATGTAGGAGAAAAACGTTTCCGGGAAGGGAAATTTGATTTAGCGAAACAATTATTCAACGAACTTATTTTCTCTGAAGAATTCGAAGACTTTTTAACGCTAAAAGCATATCCTTTTATTTAATACCAATTAATTTATAATAATCTAAAATCCCCACTAATATGAAAACAAGACAAGAACAAATCGAAGCTCTAGAACAGGATTGGCTTAGAAATCCACGTTGGAATGGTATAAGAAGAACTTATACGGCAGAAGATGTCCTTAAACTAAGAGGATCTTATAAACTGAGTTATACAATCGCAACTGAAATGTCCGAAAAATTCTGGAAAAAACTCACCACTCAAAAGTTTGTAGCAGGATTGGGAGCTTTAACTGGAAATCAGGCGGTCCAGGAAGTGGATGCTGGCCTTGAAGCTATATATCTTTCAGGATGGCAGGTAGCGGCAGATGCTAATTTATCTGGTGAGATGTATCCGGATCAGTCATTGTATCCTGCGAATTCAGTGCCCTCTGTAGTGAAGAGAATTAATAATGCTTTGTTAAGAGCGGATCAGATTCAGTCGGTGAACGGAGGAGGAGATAAAGAATATTTGGTGCCTATCATTGCAGATGCAGAAGCTGGTTTTGGTGGAAACCTGAATGCATTTGAATTGATGAAGCAGATGATTGAAGCGGGAGCAGCAGCTGTTCACTTTGAAGATCAATTATCATCAGCAAAAAAATGCGGTCATTTAGGAGGGAAGGTTTTGGTTCCTACACAGGAAGCAATCAATAAACTTATTGCTGCCCGTTTAGCAGCTGATGTTTGCGGAGTTCCGTCTGTGATTATTGCAAGAACGGATGCGGATGCGGCAGATTTATTAACATCGGATATTGATGATAGAGATAAAAAATTTGTAACCGGAGAAAGGACTTCCGAAGGATTCTATGTTGTGAAAAACGGAGTAGAGCAGGGAATAGATCGAGGGCTGTCCTATGCACCCTATGCTGATCTGATCTGGATGGAAACATCCAATCCTGATCTGGAGCAGGCAAGAAGATTTGCAGAAGGAATCCATGCGAAGTTTCCGGATAAAATGCTAGCGTATAACTGTTCGCCTTCATTTAATTGGGCTGCTAAATTAAGTGTTGAGGAAATGACTACTTTCCGTGAAGAATTAGCGAAAATGGGATATAAATTCCAGTTTATTACACTCGCAGGATTTCACGCGCTGAATACGGCGATGTTTGAATTAGCATTGGCTTATAAGGAAAGAGGAATGGCTGGATATTCCGAGCTTCAGGAGCGTGAGTTTGCTTTACAAAAACAAGGCTTTAGAGCTGTAAAACATCAATCTTTTGTAGGAACAGGGTATTTTGATGAGGTACAGACTGTTGTTACGGGTGGAGCTTCGGCTACGGTAGCAATGAAAGATTCTACAGAAACAGCGCAATTTCACTAAGAACGTAAGCGATTTCCATAAATTTTCTTTAAGTGAAGCCTTCTCAGTTTTGGGAAGGTTTTTTTATGAACTCGAAGCAAATTGTTATCTTTGCACCATGATACGAATTACCAAAACTTTCACCTTTGAAACTGCTCATGTCCTGTATAATTATGATGGAAAATGTAAAAATATGCATGGACATTCCTATAAACTTTTTGTGACTGTTAAGGGAAAACCGATCAATGACCTCAACAATCCCAAGAATGGAATGGTGATTGACTTCGGAGATATTAAAAGTATCGTGAAATCTGAAATTGTAGACGTCTGGGATCATGCAGTTCTTGTGAATGCGCTCTCTCCTCATAAGGAATTGGGAGAAGCTCTTGAAAGACAGGGGCATAAAGTAATCTACTGTAGCTTTCAGCCTACCTGTGAGAATATGTTATATGCTATCGCGGCTAAAATAAAATCTAAACTTTCACCGGATGTAAGTCTGGCCTACCTTAAGCTTCATGAGACTGAAAATTCTTATGGTGAATGGTTTGCTGAAGATAATTAATAATTACCTAACGGAATAGAAAATCGTGCTTAAGACAGTTATTAATTTAGAACCAGGTAAAAAGGTGTATTTTGCTTCAGATCAGCATTTTGGAGCACCTAATCCTAAAGACAGTAAGCCTCGGGAAGAGAAGTTTATACGCTGGATGGATGAGATCAAAGAAGATGCTCAGATTGTTTTTTTAATGGGGGATTTATTTGATTTTTGGCATGAATGGAAATATGTGATTCCTAAGGGATATGTAAGGGTTTTAGGGAAAATTGCAGAACTAAAAGACAGAGGAATCCATGTTTACTTTTTTGTGGGGAACCATGATCTCTGGATGAAAGATTATCTGGAAGAAGAAATCGGATGTACAGTGTTCTATCAGAAACAATATTTTGAAATTGGCGGGAAACAATTTTTATTGGCTCATGGAGATGGTCTGGGACCGGGAGATAAAGGCTATAAAAGAATGAAGAAGCTGTTTACCAATCCTATTGCACAATGGGCTTTCAAATGGTTGCATCCTGATATTGCTATGAAGATTGCTTTATATCTTTCACAAAAAAATAAGATGATTTCCGGCGAAGAAGATAAAGAGTTCCTTGGAGAAGATAAAGAGTTTTTAATTCTTTACTCAAAGAAAAAACTGGAAACAGAGAATATTGACTATTTTATCTACGGACATCGCCATCTTCCCATGGTTTTGGAATTAGGCAAAAACTCAAAATATATTAATCTTGGAGATTGGATTTCCTATTTTACTTATGGCGTTTTTGAGAAGGATTTTGAATTGAAGTCTTTTGAAAATTAGGCAAAAAAAATTACCTCTGTTAAGAGGTAACTTCCAGAATGGGTTTAACCCCATTGTCTGTTTTTAATCCATATTCCAAATAAAGAGTAGCAAAAACTTGACCAAAAATAAAATTAAATATTAAAAAAATATTAATTCATTGTATTTTAGGTGTATTTTTTTTGTTGAATAGAATTTAAATAATATTAAAATACCATTTTGTAAGAAAGTTGGAAGATATATTTAACATACAAACGGATGAAGACTTTCTGAGAACGGCTCTTCATACATTTCACTATCAATATCAGAATATAGAGCTCTATAGAAAGTTTGTGGATTATCTGAATGTTAATCCGGATAAGGTGGATGAACTGGTGAAAATTCCTTTTTTACCCATAGAAATGTTTAAAAATCATAAAGTTCTGGATCGTAATGTTTCAACGGATCTATACTTTCAGAGTTCCGGAACTACCCGGATGAATCTCTCCAAGCATTATATTGCAGATGAAGACATTTATAAAGAAAGTATTGAGAAAAGTTTTGAACAATTTATAGGAAAACCGGAGGACTTTGTTTTTCTGGGGCTCTTGCCAAGTTATCTGGAAAGACAAAATTCATCATTGATCTATATGGTGGATCATCTGATGAAAAAGTCTGGTAAAAAACAGAATGGCTATTTTCTTTATAATCATTCCGAATTATTCGATCTTTTGAATACTCTTAAAGATGAAAAAGTAATTCTGTTCGGGGTTTCTTTTGCTTTGCTGGACTTTTTGGATTATTGTCAGACGGGAAGAAAGAATGAAAACCTGAATGTTCTCAATAATATGAGGGTAATTGAAACAGGTGGAATGAAGGGAAGAAAGGAAGAAATGACAAAAGATGAATTATTGCAGATTTTGAAAACGGGATTTGCGACTGAGGCTGTATATTCTGAATATTCTATGACTGAACTTCTGTCTCAGGCTTATTCTTTAGGTAATAATGAATATAAATGTCCTTCCTGGATGAAAGTTATGGTAAGAAATGCTGAAGATCCTTTTACTTATGAGAAAGAAGGAAGAACAGGGGCTATTAATATTATTGACCTGGCCAATATTCATTCCTGTGCTTTTATAGCCACTCAGGATCTGGGGAAAATAACAGGAGATCAATTTCAGGTGTTGGGACGGATTGATCATTCTGATATCAGAGGGTGCAGTTTACTGGTTTCATAATGATTGAAAATTTTATAAAAAATAAAAACTACCTGTTTCAGGTAGTTTTTTTATATGTTTTATGTTAATTTTATTCAGCAGCTTCCTGTTGATCTCTCTGTAATAAAAATTTATAGATCAAACCTCCGGTGATTCCTCCTAAGATCGGAGCTACCCAGAACAACCATAGTTGTGACATTGCTGTCCCTCCTACGAAAACAGCCTGAGATAAAGATCTTGCTGGGTTTACAGAAGTATTGGTAATAGGAATAGAGATTAGGTGAATTAATGTTAATGCCAAACCAATTGCAATTCCAGCAAATTTTCCGTTTGCCCATTTATCTGTTGCCCCCATGATCACAATAAGGAAAAATGCAGTTAATAAGAATTCAGCTAAAAATGCAGCTCCCATCGAATAGCTTCTACCCTGATAGCCCGGCATATCATAAAAATTGGTTGCAAATGCTCCCGGTCCTTCAGCTGTAAAAGCTCCTGCACCATTTAGGATAACATAAAGACATCCGGCAGCAGCAATAGCTCCAAGACATTGAGCAACAACATAAGAGATTAAATCTTTTGCAGGAAATCTTCCTCCAGCTAATAGTCCGAAAGAAACAGCCGGGTTAAAATGTCCACCTGAAATATGCCCTACTGCGTAAGCCATAGTAAGAACAGTAAGACCAAAGGCTAAAGCTACCCCTAAAAGTCCGATACCGATGTCGGGAACACCAGCTGCGAAAACTGCACTACCACAGCCTCCGAATACTAACCAGAAT
>NZ_JALAHD010000306.1 GCF_022712095.1 Chryseobacterium sp.
AATTTCAACCATGAAAAAACACCTCCTTTTTATCCTGCTTTTAATCCCAATATATTTTATTTCACAAGTAGCATCTACTGAAAAGCAGATCATTAAACAAATAGATGAAGTAGATTGGTTTTTTGACGGTCCTCAAAAAATAAAAAAAGTAGACAGCCTTATAGCCCTATGTCAACAATCAGGCCATAAAGAATGTCTTGCTATCGGTTATATTAAAGCTGGTAATATATATTTAGCCAATGGGGACAAAAGTAAAACACTGGAATATATCAATAAAATTGATAAGGAAAAACTGATCACGCCGGAGTCCGATCCTGATCTCATATTTAAGTTTAAAACCTTACATTCCACATTCTATAATTATTCAGAAGAATATATCTCTGCCTTAAAAAAACTTGATGAAATTCCGGATGAGGTAAAGAAAAATCCAATGTACGCCTATTGGATATCATCGCTAAGAGGTAATATACATCAACGAACCGGCAAATATAAAGCAGCCCTAAAACAATATAAAGAAGCCTATAAACAGGCAAAAATATACAGAAGCACCCTTAGCAAAAATGATATTAAAGATGAAAAAGGAAAAAGAAAACTTGCAGCAACTTATGCTGCGACTCCCCATATCGCAGGACTTTATCTTGATTTACAAAAAACGGATTCAGCTAAAATATATCTGACAGAAGCCTTAAATGATATAAAAAAAACAGATCCTGCCATACGCCCTAATATCGAAATTGATGTTTATTTTTTTGCAGGTAATTTCTATCTGAAAACCAAAGATTACAAAAAAGCACAGTATTATTATCTGAACTGCAAAAAAACAATAGAAAAACACACTCCTACTGAAGCCAATCAAAAAGCCATTTATCTAGCTTTAGTAGACTTATATCGCCTGATGGACGAAAAAGACAGTATTGCCTATTATTCACAAAAAGTAGTAGATGTCGAGAATAACAATTATTCCGACAATATCAATGTCAGAAATAAAATAAGTAATGAAACATATAATAATAAAGAAAAACTGGAAGAAAATAATAAAAAACTGATTTATATATTAGGCTTAAGTCTCATCCTATGCTGCCTTTTAATCTATTTTTCAATCTTCTTCTACAGAAAATACAAAAGCAAAAAATTGGATCAAATAGATATTCCTCTGATTGAAAACCCTGAAAAGGGAAGCTACAATGAACTATTCCAGGAAATGATCAATATGGCCAAACAAAACAAACCTGAATTTTTTCCTCTTTTCAATAAATTATACCCGGAATTTATTACAAAAATGAAAACAGTCGACAATAATCTTCAGGGGTCGGAATTGAGATTTTGCGCCTATCTTTATCTCAACTTTTCCACAAAAGATATTGCAGAATATACCTATACTTCTGTAAGAACAGTCCAGACAAAAAAGTATAACCTTAGAAAAAAGCTCAATATTCCTAAGGATATGGACATTTATGTATGGTTTAATAATTTAATTAAATAGATAGAACTTCATACCATATAATATTCTGTTATAAAATTCTGTATTATTAGGTAAGGTTCTGTATGTATTCACTCGGAGTTACTCCTTCTATTCTTTTAAATACCCGGTTAAAATTAGGCTGGTTTGAAAATCCTCCTTCTGTATAAATATACATAAGCGTTACCCTGGAAAGATCACTTTCATTGATCAGCTTTTTCACATATTCTATCCTTAATATGTTTAAATAAATATTAAAGTTAGAATATCCGGCAGCCCGTATCGCTTTAGAAAGATAGGAGCTGTTGGTATCCAGAATAATACATAGTTTAGACATACTGAATTTCGGATCTTTAAAATACATTTGTTCTCTCATCTGAAAATCAATCCTTTGAAAGAAATCAATATACTCCTGCTCTTTATCTTTATCGAGAGTCACCGTCATTTTTTCTCTCCTTCCTCCTTCCGTCCCAACTTCTACCTCATTGATATCTCTTATCTTTTTGATTTTATCTTTATAATGAATAAGCATCCATATAATTAATCCATTAAAAACATAAGCAGAAACCTCTGTAATATTAAAGAACGACCTGTATAATCCCCCGTCCTCGGATCCTTTGTTATAAGAGACAAACACAGCCACTATTACAATTAATATAGCATAAATACTATAATAGACAGAATCCTTTCGGGATAACATCACATAAGCTCCTAAAGGAATCGGAAGTAACCATGTAATATTATTAAGAGACATTTCAAAAAAATCTACGATAAAATAGACATCATACAGAGGAGCCAAAATCAAAAAAACACGAACCTGATTAGCTAGCCCCGGAAAAGATTGCTTCCAGGCTATTAAGATTATAATTATCATAGAAATGGTCCCTCCTAAAAGATAATATGTGGTAAAGTCACTATCGGTTGCAAGATAAAAAGCTAAAGTATAGAATCCGAGGATTAAGGACATGAGTATAAGGTATCTCATTACAAATTCCTTCTTCAATTCATCTATTTGCGTAGTAGTCTCTTTTGAGATCAATATATTCTTCATCAATTTTACAAATTTTTTTAGTAATTGTTTGATTTAAAATAGTGATTATTAGATATTTAAAAAATATACAAACAATTATCATTTCGGTTTTATAGCT
>NZ_JALAHD010000307.1 GCF_022712095.1 Chryseobacterium sp.
ATTAAGTGCAGGTTCCAGAATCATTTCCATTCTCTTTTTTACCATATCTACAGACCCTGAATAATTATTTACTAATAAAGAAAAAACGAGCGTTCTTCCTGAATTCGTTTTCATGTATCCTGCTAAAGTTTTTACTTTATTCAGTGTTCCTGTTTTTGCAAAGATACGTCCGTTTCCTTCTCCGATAAACATTCTCTTTAATGTTCCAGATTGTCCTCCGACAGGTAAAGAGGAAAAATACGTTTTATAATATTTTTCATCCATTAAAGAAGTTAAAAACTTCACCTGAGAAATAGGTGTAACTAAATTATTTCTTGATAGCCCGCTTCCATCCATATAATTTAGTCCGTTCAGATCAAAAGCAACTTCTCTTAAGTGATTAGTTACTACAATCTTTCCGGATTCAGTAGTCTGATCTCCCAATTTTTGAAATCCTACTGTTTTAAGTAAAGCTTCAGCTAAAGAATTATCACTTCTCTGATTTGTATAATATATGATATCCGCTAAAGTAGGTGATTTATAAACAGAAAGCATTTTTCTGCTCTCCGGTGAAGAGTCTGTCATTTTAGGGATTACTTTACCCGTTACGGTCATTCCGCTTTTTGCCATGGTAGCTTTCAGTGTATTGGCCAGATAGGATGGCGCAGCCGGTAATGTAGTTGTCAGATTACCTGCTCCTTCATATTTATCCGCATACACCATTTGGTTGGCATAAGGAGAAATATAGAAATATCTCTTATCTGCCGAAAGATTGCTTAGCTTTTTAGTGATCAGCTTTTCATTAGCAGGATTGATCTCACGAGTAGTCCCTACCGGTAAATAATAGTTACCGCTTTCCATCCACACAACATTTTCCGGAAGTCTTGAAATATTACCTTTGAAAAGCGCTGTCTGGATAATAATATCTCCATTTACCTTTTTGATTCCTTCCTGTGAAATTCCACTCATAAAATCTGAAACAATCTCTCTGTAAGACAATGCCCCTGCTTTATTAGTTCCTAGAGACGGATCACCGCTTCCTACAATATAGAGATTCCCGTTGAGAACTCCATTTTCATCCACAGTACCTGAATATTCCAATTGGGTCATCCAACGATAATTTTCCCCCAACATATTCATTGCCGTTTCGGTGGTTAATAATTTCGTTGTAGAAGCCGGAACCAAAGGTGTGTTTTCGTTATACGAAGAAATAATTTTCTTTGTTTTCGGATCATAGACTACGAATCCCCAACTGGCATTTTTAAGTACCGGATCCGCCATCATTGTGTTCACATTAATATCTAATAGCTCTTTTGGAGATAAAATCGCTTTCTCAACAACTGACGTAACAGGTGAAGGTAAATTAAGATTACTTTTCTGATTTTCGTAAGCCTGAGAATATAGAGCTGTAGAAACGGTAGTCTGAGCGAGGATTAAACCAGAAGCCAATACCGTGATACCTGAAATATATTTTCTGAAATTTAACATCTAATCTTCTTTTTGTGTTCATAGTTTTGGATGATAACAACATGGATTAGTTAAATCTGATTACCACCCCAAACATTTAATCAACGACCAAATGTAGATATTATTGTTATAAATCAGTCTATCAGGTTGTTATAAAAGGTGGTAAAATATGTTAAAAGTTGTTAAAAATCCACAAATATATCTTTTCTGATACTTTGATAAGCTGTAATTTCATCAAATTCATTCAAACTTAATAAAATCATCGTTTTAAATTTTTCATAATTTTTACCTCTTGGAAGCTTCAGTAAAATCTGAAACTGATAGAGATTATTAAGTCTTGCAATCTGAGCTTTCTCCGGTCCTAAAACACATTCTTCAGGAAGATATTTTTTGAGAATGGAACCCAGAAATTGAGAAGCCCGGTTTACTTTATCTTCTTTTCGATGCTTAAGCTCTATCATAATTAATTTGGTGAACGGCGGGTAATGAAACTTTTGACGTTCACTCAGCAGATAATTATATATTTTAGCTACATCATTCATTTTGATCAGCTGAAAAACAGAATGATCAGGATTATAAGTCTGAATGATAATCTTCCCTTTACCTGAGGTTCTTCCTGCTCTTCCCGATACCTGAGTAATTAACTGATAGGCTCTTTCTTCTGCCCTGAAATCCTGTACATACAATAAAGAATCCGCTTTAGGAATTACTACCATTTCAATATGATCAAAATCCAACCCTTTGGAAATCATCTGTGTTCCTACAATAATATCCGTTTCCCTGTCTTCAATCTTTTCATAGAGTTTTTCGTAAGCAAACTTCTTGCGCATAGAATCTACATCCATCCTATCCACTTCAGAATCGGGAAAAAGCTTTGAAACCTCTTCATGAATCTGCTCTACTCCTACCCCTCTTTCATTAAGGTTTTCAGAATGACATTTAGGACAAACCCTCGGTTTGGAAGCCCTCTGTCCACAGTAATGGCATTTCATCTCATTTGCTGCTTTATGATAGGTCATTACCACATCACAGTTGGAACAATAATTCACATAGCCACAGGTTTCACATTCCACTACATTGGCATACCCCCGACGGTTATGGAGGACAATTATCTGATTTTTTTCTTCGAGATTCTTTTTAATTTCCTCAATCAGGTGTAAAGAAAAGTTACCTGACACTTTTTTGGACTCCTGCGCTTCCTTGAAATTAATGAGTTCATATTCCGGTAATTTTACATTTCCGAACCTCTCGTTCAGGAATATATATTTTAATTTATCTTTTTGAGCAAGATAGTAACTTTCAACAGAAGGCGTCGCAGAACCCAAAATGACTCTGGCTTTATAAAAGCCTGCCAATAACAATGCAGCATCTTTTGCATTAAAATAAGGAGCTGCTTCTCTTGGTTTATAAGCTGAATCATGCTCTTCATCTACAACAATTAATCCTACATTCTGAAAAGGTAAAAACAAGGCATTTCTTGTTCCTACCAGAATCCTAATTTCATTATTCCTGATTCTTCTCCATACTTCCACCCTTTCAAAATCCGTCAGCTTTTGATGATAAAAACCAAGTTGCTTACCATATTTTTTCTCTAAACGTTGGGTGATCTGCTTAGTAAGGGAAATCTCAGGAAGTAAGAACAAAACATTCTTTTCTTCCCCGATACTTTCTTCAATTTTATCCAGATAAATATGAGTTTTTCCTGAAGATGTCACTCCATGAAGCAGGACATTTTTATTTTCTTTAAAAGCTTCATCAATTTGATGTTTTGCCAGTATCTGATTTTCAGAAAGTTCTTCCAGCTCTTCTATCTCCCCTTCATAACTTTCCAAACGATCTTTCTGCAAATAGTATTCTTTAATAAAACCTTTATCTATTAGTGGTTTACAATGAGAATGAGCAAAATATCCATCATCAAACAATTCAGATTTCTTGATCTGGATATCAGGATTTTCTGTTTGAATAGATAATATTTTCAGAAACAATTCCTTCTGCTTGGGCGCCCTGTCAAGTTTAGAAAGGATCTCCATAAGACTCTGGTTGTTCAGAAAATTTTTATTGATCTTGATATAAGCAACCTCCCTGGCTTTATACTTCTCCGCTATTTTTTCATCTATTTCAATATACTGGAGATCAATAAGAGAATTAATAGTTTTAATAATATCTTTTTTAGGGATAAATGCTTCAATATCTGTCAGATTAATCAATTGCCTTACTTCAAGAGCCTGGATAAGATACATTTCATTGACATCCAGATTTTCAAAATCGACACTTACATTGGGTTTTAATTTTAAATAAGTTTCACTTTCCAGTTTCAATGAAGAAGGAAAGGCAAAACGATAAATTTCCCCCAAGTTGCACAAATAATATTCAGAAAGCCAATTCCAGAAAGCGATCTGCTCCTGAGGAAGAATAGGGCGTTCATCCAAAATACTGATGATCTCTTTAGGAACAAAATTTTCCGGCCGGGTATTGTGGATTTCAAAAACAATCCCCGTATAGATTTTCTTTCCGCGAAAAGGGACTAAAACCCGCATTCCAACCTGAATGGAGGACATTAATTCATCTGGAATCTTGTAAGTGAAAGATCCTTTTAAATTTAACGGTAAAACTATCTGGGCGTATTGCAAGGGAAATAATTAAAATGTAAAATTAGAATATTCTTTAGAGAACTGCAATTTTTTGTTAGAGCTAAAAAGGAATTGAAATTTTTATCTTATTACTGATTATTTTGTCTGTCCTAGGGATGGAGGTGTTTTCACTTATGATATACTGCTACTTTTTATCGCAAAGTTTTATTTTTGATACCGGATAGTTTATATTTGACTCCGCCACTAATTAAGCCAGCTGCACAGAATCAATTAAAAATCGACATCTTTCTATACCTTAAAAAAACAACACCCATATTTCTATGGATTTCTCAATTAATTGAGAAAAAATAATCTTTTTCTCTCTCTGTTTTATTTATTACTTTTAAGGGCTATGGAAAGTTTCATTTTATTGTTTGCCATCGGTCTTTTGGCAGGTGCTATTAATGCGGCGGCCGGTGGTGGTTCCTTTATTACATTTCCTGCTCTTATTTATGCGGGAGTACCCCCCATTCAGGCGAATGCTTCAAGTACGGTTGCTTTATTTCCAGGAAGTCTGGCAAGTGCCTGGAAGTTCAGGAAATATATACAGCCGTTTCCCAATATTTCAATAAAAATAATGGCTGTTCTCACCTTAGCAGGAGGATTAACGGGAGGATTACTCTTACTTTATACTCCTTCTGCAGGATTCAATATTGTTGTACCCTGGTTATTGTTAATCGGTTCTCTGGCATTCGCATTTGGCAGACAAGCAGGAAATTTATTGAGAAAAAGAATGCAGATCGGACCATGGTTAGTATTGAGTGCGCAATTTCTACTGGGAATTTACGGGGGATATTTTGGTGGTGCCGTAGGAATTATGATGATGGCCGTGTGGTCTTTATTCGGGCTTTCTGATATTAAAGTAATCAATGCCAATAAAACACTTTTCACAGGTCTTGCCAATGCTGTTGCTGTGATCATATTTATCGTCGCCGGCAAGGTATACTGGGCTGAAACAAGTACCATGATGGTGGCCACAATATTGGGAGGATATTTCGGTGCTCATTTTACCCAAAAGCTTGATCCTGTAAAATTGAGAAAGGGAATTATCTTCTTCAACTTTATTATTACAGCTATATTTTTTATCAAAACTTATTTTAAATAAATACCGGAAAGCATCTAAAACAGCAGATTAATAATTTCATACCAGACTGCCGTAGTGAAGAAGCCAACAATAATACTGAATCCTATAATCAAATTGGTTAATTTAGTATTCAGCCGGAATTGTTCTGCAATTATACTTGAAGTGACTACGGTAGGCATTGCCGCCTCAAAAATGGTAATCTTTGCTACATCTCCTTTGATACCAAATAACAAAGCCAGACAAAGAACCATAGCAGGTGCAAGAATTAATTTATACAGCATCGAAGTTGAGATCTGCGGAATCAGTTTTTTCCAGCCATTGAATTTCAGCTGAAGCCCTACAGAAAATAATGCCAAGGGACTTACTGTAGCTGCCAATTTATCAAAAAAGGGTTCCGCAACCGTAAAGTCTATAAACTGAGAAAGACTTAGAGCTCCGATACATCCCAATAACGGAGGAAATGTAATTAAACGTTTTAAAATAAACTTTGCACTTACCTTTCCTGATTTACTTCCCCCTTTTACTGCCGCAATAATTCCTAATGTAGAAAGGGCCAGGAACATAGTCTGATCACATATAATGGCTATACTTAATAAACTTTCCCCATAAAAAGCACTGATAAGCGGAAAACCGATGAAAGACGTATTACTGTAACCACTTGCTAATTCCATAGTGCTTCTGGATCTTCTGGAATAGCCTTTCTTTTTGCTGTAAAACAACATAAAAACAACACTGAAAACAGCGATAAGAAAAGTAGCGACAATCGGAAAAAGCATATCCAAAGTCCAGTTTACTTTGGGTAAGTATTTAAAGGAAACAGCAGGTAACGCAAGGTACAGAATCCATGTATTGATTCCCTTGTGAGCGTCCGGATGGATAGATTTTGTTTCTTTGAATACCATTCCTGCCAGAATGCAGACCCCTATCAAAACAAAATTTACCATAATTTTAAAGAAATATGATACAAAGGTAAGATGGATTTTTTAGTTAGAGCCGGAAACATCATTTTTTTTGCATAAAATTTAATATCTCATCACATCCCAAAGACTCATAACTTTTACTTTTTCTAATGGTTTAGAAAGTTTTATCCTTTTCTTTTCATTGGGTAACAGATCAAAGAAATTATCACTGAAATGAGTTTCTTTTATAGTATTCTCTGATGTATTACTCATCAGATAAAGATCTTTAGCCAGAACATCCGTACTTATTTCAATTTCATCAGGAGCAATCTTTGTAATCTGAATATGAGGCTGAGCCAACTTCAGATCTTTAGGCTGGGAAAAGAAATAATTATTTTGAGCAATAATATTATCGGATTGATCCTTGAGGATTAATTTCAGAAAAGTTTCATTCCTCAGGGAATGGAATGCTGATTTTATAGGCTCGAATTTAATAATCCCTTTGAAGATCTTTTCACTAGACTTCAAGTCCAGTTTATTCAACACTTTTCCATCAAATTTTATCACTTCAACTTCGAGATGAACATTTTCATATTCTTTAAGGTCATCATTTACCGCATAAAAATGTAATGTATTTTCTTTTTCTTCGGTAAGTATAATCTGAGGAGCAAAACTTCTTTTCACCTGATAGTGTAAAGCTTTCCAATTTCCGAGGTAGTCTATGGAAGACCATGAAACCGCCGGCCAGCAGTCGTTCAGCTGCCAGTATAAGGTTCCCATATTGTAAGGCTTTGCTCTGCGATGTGCTTCAATGGCCATCTTAATTCCCCGCGCCTGCAGTAATTGGGAAACATACTGATAATCAACAAAATAATCAGGAACATTATAATCTCTTTTCATATAGGTTTCAATGATTTCCCAGCCTCTTGTATGTTTTTCATGGTTTTTTATCACCGGATTTCTCAAGCTAAAATCAGGTTTCATCATCAAAAACATAGATCTTAAGGTTTCTAATGTTGGCATTCCCTGAAACCCATATTCAGACATGAAACGCCCAACTTTTTCATTATAAACTTCAAAAGGCTGTTCTCCCCACCAAACTCCCCAATAATGAGAATCTCCTTCAGTAAGGCTTTCAGGGTGTCCCCATCCTATAGATGGAGAACTTGGCCAAT